>JAYVNW010000925.1:0-3595 GCA_043758225.1 Candidatus Kuenenia sp.
GGCAACGCTCGTGGTGAAAATCGCGGAATCCGCGCTGCTAAAAGCCAAAACACAACCAGTCTCGATACACGCATGCGTGCAGGCAGACCGTGCAAAAGCCAAAGATCCGAATGACGCGAACGTTTCGCATCTGATTGCCGAAGCTGTGCGAGCGGAACGCATCGTTTCTGCTGCGGCTGCGACAGAAGCCGCAGCGACAGCAGAACTCGAAGTACTCCAAGCGACCGCCGAAAAGAAGCCCGCCGCCGAAAAGAAACTTGCTGAGGCCCGGACAACTGCGGCATCTGCCAATGCGGCAATCAACTTGCCTGGCGAATCTTACACATCACTGATCGGCTCACTGAAGACACTGGAATCCAATCTGGAAACCGAAGAGTCACGTCTCAAACCGTTTCCAAAAACCAGTACCGGACGCCGTACAGCTCTGGCGCACTGGATAACGCATCGTGACAATCCGCTTGCGGCCAGAGTCGCCGTGAATCATATCTGGACCAGGCATTTTGGAACTCCTTTGGTTCCGACGGTGTTTGACTTCGGCCGTAAAGGGACACCGCCTACGCATCCGGAACTTCTTGACTGGCTGGCTGTTGAGTTCATGGAATCTGGCTGGAACATGAAGCATATCCATCAGCTGATCACCACGTCACAGACATATCGGATGGCATCCACGCGTGCCGGCGCGGCGGAAGAGAATCTGAAAAATGACAGTGAGAACCGCTTCTACTGGCGCATGAATCCGATCCGGATGGAAGCGCAATTGGTCCGAGACAACCTGATGCATCTGGCTGGTGAGCTTGATCTGACATTGGGCGGACCGTCGATTCCAGTCAGTGACGAAAAATCACGACGGCGAAGTTTGTACTTCGTCCATTCTCACAACGAGCATCAAAAGTTTCTTTCGATGTTTGACGATGCCAGCGTGCTGGAATGCTATCGTCGCGCTGACAGCATAGTGCCACAGCAGGCGCTGGCTCTTGAAAATAGTCAATTGGCCAGTGAGCTGGCATCAAAAATTGCTTCACAGATTTCAGCTTCGGGGATGATCAATTCGGATGAGGCATTCGTAGACGCGGCGTTTCAGACGGTACTGGCAGCCGATGCAAATGCTCAGGAAGTGGACGTCTCTATCACAGCGATGCGGGAATTTCGCAGCCTTGCCTCCGAACCAGATTCAGCAGACACTGCGTCCAGATCTCGCGTGATGATGATCCATACGCTCATCAACCACAATGACTTTGTCACCATTCGATAGTCGGAGTTTCCGAGTGAAGAATTCTGCACTGCAGATCATCAGTCTGGCATTTTGTCTGGCAGCGGCTTCGGCTGTGGCGACTGCAGAAGACTGGCCATGGTTCCTTGGGCCTCGGCATACAGGGGTCTCCGGCGAATTCGATTTGAAGCTCGACTGGACCGAGAAAAAGCCTCCGGTACTCTGGAAAGGTTCGGTCGGGACTGGCTACAGCGCGCCGTCGGTGCTGGGCGACCGCCTCGTGATTCACCATCGCTTAGGCGATCAGGAAATCGTGTCCTGTCGAAATGTGAAAAATGGTCAGGAAGTCTGGGTGTATTCGTATCCAACGACTTATGTTGATCCATACGGCTACAACAATGGCCCGCGCTGTTCGCCTGTTCTGACGCAGGAGCGGTGCATTACGCTCGGCGCGGAAGGCATGTTAGTTTGTACGTCGATAGGTGATGGCAAGCTATTGTGGCAGCATGACTTTCGCAAGGAGTTTTCGCTGCCTGATGCATTTTTCGGAGTTGGTTGCTCACCGATTCTTGATGGAGAGCGACTCATTGTGCTTGTTGGCGGACAGCCGAATTCTGGTGTGGTTGCCTTCAATGTCAGTGACGGAAAAATCCTGTGGCAGGCCGTTGGTCAGAAAACATGGGACGGCGCGGAAACCGATCAGGCGGGCAAGAAGCATGAATGGGCCGACGATGAAATGGTGGTGAGTTACTCGTCGCCGATCATCGCAGAGATTCACGGCCAAAAGCATCTGTTATGTTTAATGCGGCAGGGATTGGTGTCGCTGAACCCAGTGAACGGCGCGGAAAACTTTCACTTTTGGTTTCGACCGAAGGTGCATGAATCCGTCAACGCTGCGCGACCAGTGGTTATTGGAAATCGCGTGCTGGTTTCAGCCGCTTATATGCTTGGTTCGGCGTTGCTGGAAATTGAGCCCGATGGCAAGCATTACAAGGAAGTCTGGCGTGACCGTGCCAGCATGCTGGCTCACTGGTCGACTCCGATTCATGTGGATGGCTGTGTCTACGGCTTCAGCGGACGTCATGAAAACGAAGGCGAACTTCGCTGCATCAACGCTGCTGATGGAAAACTGTTGTGGCAGACACCTGGATACGACGCCGATCTCAAAAATCTCAGCCGTGATCGAACCACTGGGCATATTATTGATGCCACGACTGGAAAAGAGATTCCATATCCGTTCTTTGGCCGCGGATCATTGATCCAGGTGGGCTCGCGGTTCATTGTCCTCGGTGAACGTGGCACAATTTCACTAGTGGACGTCAACCAAGAAAAGTTTGTCGAACACGGACGTTTTTCTCTCGACGAAATCGCCTACCCAGCCTGGGCCGCGCCGGTGCTGTCGAACGGTAAAATGTTTCTGCGCAGCGAAGAATGGATCGTGTGCCTGGATCTGGCAAGCAAATGACCTTGCAATCTGCCGTATCATTTTTGACTGGCGTTGGCCTTGTTGCGTGGTCGAATGAAACGCACCATTCCGGCACCGTCGGTAGAAACCGGATTTGTTCCCGTCTGAAGTTCATGCTGGAGCACGCCAGGTATTACACGGCGAAGGCGAATATTCCAAAGGTCGCCAGGCTTTGCACCGGTCGCTGAAAGTTCGGACAAAGGAATGGCGGCCTCGATACGCCAGGTGTCGTCGTCAGAGTCAAGTGCCACGAACCACTTCGGATTCCATTTATCCAGCATCCAGCAACGGTCGCTGGTCTTGCCGGATTCATCGACAGTCAACTGAAACGTGGTTCCAAAGTCGCGATCTGTGTCTATTTCCAACTCCAGGCGGTCACGACTTTCATGCTCTGCATCGTAACTGCGATTCATCACCAGTTCGATTGGCTCGGACTTCTCAGGAGCCCGCTCGAAACGTGCGGCGAGATAGAGGAATTCGTCATCCCATGCCAGCATCGTCAAACTGGAAACTCCGTTTGCCTGCGCAAAGAGTTTACGGCGAGTTCCGGTCGTGGGATCAAGCGAGTCGCGAACAAACGGCGTCAGTTGGATTTCCTGAGCGTCTTCCCAGACACTGTCGGTCAATACGCCATCGAGAAATGGCCGTTCATTGCGTTTAGGCAGATTAATCAACGGCAGCAGTGGTGCAGACGGCATGTTGTCCACTTGAATTTCGCAGCGAGCGAAAAGAGCATACTGATCGTCTCGCTGGCTGAGTTCCGAAAGAATTGTCGACTGTTCTCCATTCTTCTCCTGAAGTCGATAGTTGGCCGCGATTCGCAGTTGAACCAGTGGATTCAATGATTCAGCGTTCCTATTGCGGCTGACGTTCGAAAGAATTTCGAATGCTGTCATGGCATGCAAATCCCAACGTTGATG
>JAYVNW010000926.1:0-6023 GCA_043758225.1 Candidatus Kuenenia sp.
AGGGGCGACGCTGGTTCATCCGGATCGGAAGGAAGTGATTCCTCTCGCACCCGAACCGATCATCAACGACGACGGCCACACCAAGAACGACTGCGAACGTAACGCCACGCGGCGCTGGCTAGAGCACTTTCGCCGCGACCATCCTCACTTACCCGTGATTATTGTCGAGGACGCGCTCAGTTCCAACTCTCCGCATCTCGACGATCTGCGTACGGCGTGCGTGCATTACATCATCGGCGTGAAACCGGGCGACCACGCTTTTCTGTTCGAGCGATTGCGAGCCAACGACGAGGCCGATCGGACGCAGTTGTTCGCGGAAGTCGATACTGCCACGGGCGTGCTGCATCACTTTCGTGTTCACAATGGCGTACCGCTCAACGCCTCGCACCCGGACTGCCTGGTCAACGTGCTCGAATATTGGGAAGTCCACCCGGACGGCAAGATCCAATACTTCAGTTGGATCACCGACTTCGTCCTGACGCAGGACAACGTCTACCACATCATGCGTGGCGGGCGAGCGCGGTGGAAAATCGAGAACGAAACGTTCAACACGTTGAAGAATCAGGGCTATCACATGGAACACAACTACGGCCACGGTGAGCAACACCTGTCTGTGGTTCTGATGCTGCTGATGATGCTGGCCTTCCTCGTGGACCAGACGCAACAACTCTGCTGCCCGATCTTTCAGGCCGCGCTGGAGAAACTGAAGTCTAAGCGGCATCTCTGGGACAAGATGCGTGCGTACTTTCTCACGTTTCTGTTCGACTCGATGACGGAGTTGCTGACGGCCCTGGTTGTGGGCATCGCGCCACAACGACCGACGTTGCAGGACAGTTCATAATCCGCCACTCGGCCGCTATCACCGCCAGACTGAGTCAAACGCTGGTTGCGCGCCGCGCATGCGGTCCGCGCGGTGCCATGAAATACGCTCTCCACAGCACCACGGCCCTCGCCACATCCGTCATCCCAAGCACCAAAATCCACTACTCGACACCAAACCATCGACGCTCAAAGACAACTCAAGTCAAATTAGGTAGCCTACGCCGACTCACGATGCTGTCGCCGGGAATTGCTGCTATTGACCACTTCCGTGGAGATTTTGAAACGACTGGCATCACAACTGCTATATGACAGCAACGTGTCCCAATCGAGATTCGAGTTCAAACGTCAGGAGGCGAACAATGTCCGTTCAAAACAACAAACGCAGTGGCAAAATCAAATACGGAATTTTGGGATGGCTGATCGGACTGCCGCTGCCAATCGTGATCGTCTTGTTGTTTGTCAGAGGCTGCGACTTTTGATGTGGAACGCATCCTGTAGTTATTGCTGCCTGTTCCACTTTCGCTGAAAAGCGAAATAGCGATTCATGCACTCAAAAGTACATAACACTTTTAATGAACAAATTTTTGCTGGAGACAACACAATGGTAAGTCAATCGGTAATGGAAGCAAACTGGAATGACATCAAAGCGAACTTGAAGTCAAAGTGGCAACAGTTGTCCGATCGGGATCTGCAAAGTTTCAAAGGTTCAGCTGATCAATTGGTGCATATGATTCAGCGTCGCACCGGGCAGGCGAAGAACGTGATCGAGAATCAACTTGAAGAAATGATCGCGCAAGGGCGGGAAATTCAGAATCAAGTGGGCCAGTTCTTCTCCGGTGCAGCTTCGCAGGCCGGTGAAGTTTACAACGAAGGCTACGACGTCGCGGCTCAGAGGCTGGCAGAAGGATATAAGCAGGCTTCCAAATACGCGAAAGAGAATCCAGGCGCGGCTGTCGCAATCCTGTTCGGCAGCGGACTATTGGCAGGTCTCGGGGTTGCCATGTTGATGCGTCGCCGATAGGCAGAACTCTGTCAGTTTGAAGCAAGTTGAACACATCAATGCCACGGCTTGATGTCGATAGATTGAATGTACGGTAGCAGCAGGCTAAGTATTGCTCAACGGCTGCGGTTTTGTCACTGGGGTCAATTTATGTCCAACACATTCCACCAGATTAAGGGGAACTCGGCCGCATTTTACGTCAGATATCCAGATACTCACGCCACTGCGGGCAAGAACCAAACTCGGCATAGAATTCGCTGCGTCGTCGTGGCGAGTCGTCAATGTTGTTGACATAGACCGGCATTGATCGGATAATCGATAGACGTCGGGACGAAACTTCTCCGAATGATCAGTGAAACAGATCTCTCGAATAGTTCTGACGTGGAGAAGATTCAACGCTGGCGATGATTCCTGTTTGATGGGTGATAAGCCTTGTCAGGAGGTGTCGCGTGGTTGTTGCTAATGGCTCCGCAACGGTTGAGAGCGCACATGGTCTGTCGTTGACGGCATGGTTGGAATCGCTGAAGAATTTCGGTGGTTGGGATCCGACCGGGATCAGTCACTCCCACAGACTTCCATGGCTGATGCATTATGCCTTGGGTGTGCCAGATCGTCTCGCCTATCCGAATCAGTCGCTGGACTGGTTGCTCGTGCAGGCGGCTGAGCGATTCCCGACGCGCACTGCGTTTCGGTACTATCAGGAACATCTCACGTATTCCGAGTTGCTCGAAAAAGCCCGGCGATTGGCCGCTGTTTTCATTCGCGAAGGATTGCAGCCTGGTGATCGTGTCGGTGTGCTGTTTCCGAATCTGCCGGAGACGCTGATCACACTGTTTGCCACGTGGATGGCGGGCGGCGTTGTTGTCTCTCTCAGTCCGTTGATGGTGGCAGATGAGATTCAACGATTACTCGAAACAACCGGATGTCGATTTGTCGTCACGCTCGACGTGTTGTCGCCGCTGGTCTGCGATGGGCCGCTTGTACCGAGCGTCGTTATTCTTTCGTCACTGGCCGGCAGACTGTCTCGGCTGGAAACGCTGGGCTACGCATGGGTCCGATTTCAACGACTCGGATTTGGCGCGGCATGCAGAACAACTCGCGTGCTGGAATTTGACGAAGCCATCGAATCTGCCCCGGGAAGACTTGATTCCCCCGCCACTTCACCGGATTCGCCAGCGTTTGTGCTTCCGACCGGGGGTACGACCGGAACTCCTAAAGCTGTCACGCTGTCGCACCGCAACCTGCTTTCACAGGCGTGGCAACTGATGCATTGGTCGCGGTCGCATCACGGCGAAGAAACGATTCTGGCCGTGCTTCCGTTCTTCCACAGCTACGGATTATCCAGCTCCGTGCTGATGGGATTTGCACTGGGAGCGACGTTAATTCTGCATCATCGATTTCGATCACAGTCTGTTCTGCGATTGATCGAACAGCATCGACCAACTGTGTTTCTCGCAGTCCCCGCAATGCTGGCGGCGTTGAACAAAGATCTGCGGACACAAAAGAAAGATCTGAGTTCTCTGCAACGTGTGATTTCTGGCGGAGCCCCGTTGCCGCAGGCAATTTCCGATGAATTTCATGCAGCATCCGGTGCTCAGATTGTGGAAGGCTACGGTCTGTCGGAAGCGAGTCCGGTGACTCATGCCGGGCCTGTCGATGGCATGGTCGTTTCCGGCACGATTGGTTTGCCGTTGCCCGATACCGATGCTCGAATCGTGGATCGCGAAACAGGCCAGCACGAAATGCCGCTGGGAGAAGTTGGGGAACTGATCGTACGCGGACCTCAGGTGATGCTGGGATATTGGCACAATCAGGAAGCCACTGACCGTATCATTCGCAACGGATGGCTGCACACCGGCGATCTTGCCACCGTCAATGAACGTGGATATTTCAAGATCGTGGATCGCATCAAAGATCTGATCATTACTTCCGGCTTTAACGTGTATCCGGGAGATGTTGAAGAAGTGTTGCGAACGTATCCAGGTGTCAAGGACGTCGCTGTTGTCGGAGTTCCTGATGAAGATCGCGGTGAAACCGTCCATGCTATCGTCGTTGTGGAATCGTTGAAGACATTTCGGCGTTCAGACTTTGATGATTTCTGCCATAAGAAGCTGGCGGCCTATAAACGTCCACGGAAAGTGGATGTACAAACGGAAGACTTGCCGAGAAATTTTCTGGGCAAAGTGCTGCGGCGTGAGTTGCGAACATCGAAATAGAAGAACAAATCGCAGCGGAACAAACACAATGAACAACCTGACACCAAAACCACTTCCGCCACCACTTGCCGTTGTTGACGTTATTCGCACACCATTCGCAAAAGCGTTCACCGGACTTGCTGACATTCCGGCCGCAGAACTTGGACGCACCGTCGTTGCGGGTTTGCTCTCGCACAGCGGACTGCAGGCAACTGATATCGGCGAAGTTGTATTCGGCAACGTAGCAGCACCCGCCGACGCCGCCAACATTGGACGAGTGATCTCGTTAACCTCCGGCATCCCTCATGATCGACCTGCGCACACTGTGAACAGAAATTGCGCATCAGGGATGGAATCGGTCATTTCTGCATGGCAACTGATTAAAGACGGTCGCACTGAGATTGCGATTGCCGGCGGAACGGAATCCATGTCCAGCGTGCCATTGCTGTGGAAGCCGCAGATGCAACAGTGGATGCTCAAGTTTCGCAGGGCAACGATGCTGCAGAAAGCGGGCTTGCTGGCACAGTTGCGACCGTCTTGGTTTCAACCGGTCGTCGCACTGGAATTAGGACTCACCGACCCGACGTGCGGCGAGAACATGATCCAGACGGCCGAACGTTTGGCGCGAGAATTTGCGATCTCGCGAACTCGCCAGGACGAATTTGCATTGCTAAGTCATCAGCGAGCGACAGCCGCATGGGAACGTGGTTTCTACAAGAATGAAGTGACATCTGTGGCAACGAAGCAGGGTAAGGCGGTCTCACGAGATTCCGGCCCGCGCGACAGGCAAACACTGGAAGCTTTGTCTCGACTTCGTCCCCTTTTGAAATCACCCGAAGCATCAATCACCGCCGGAAACAGTTGCCCGATCACCGACGGCGCGGCTGCGCTTTTGTTGATGACTCCTGACCGTGCAAAATCGCAAGGTCTGACGCCACTGGGATTTATTCGAGCCTACGCAGTCGCCGGTTGCGATCCCACTCGCATGGGACTCGGCCCGGTATTTGCAATACATCGATTGCTGACAGAGACCGGCATGAAAATGAGCGACTTTGATCTGTTTGAAATCAACGAAGCGTTTGCCGCACAGGTACTGGCCTGTCTCGATGCGTTTCAATCAACGAACTTCGCAAAGACGCAACTTCATCGTGACACCGCAATCGGAACTATTGATCCCGCCAAATTGAACATCAACGGTGGAGCGATCGCATTGGGGCATCCGGTGGGAACAAGTGGTACGCGACTTATCCTGACATTGCTGCGAGCTCTTCGTGAACGTGGCTTGCAACGCGGCATCGCAAGCCTGTGTGTTGGCGGTGGTCAAGGCGTTGCCATCTGGGTCGAAAATAATCTGGAGGATTCATCATGAACAGTTTCAAACATCTGTCAGTCAGCATCGACGATCAGAAAGTTGCGACAGTCACTTTGAACTCCGCCGATCGAGTGCTGAATGTGTTCGATGAAGAATTGCTCCGTGAAATGCAAACCGTTGTCTCACAGTTTCAAACGCAGCCCGACTTATCGCTGATCGTATTCGGCAGCGGAAAACAAACCGGATTCCTTGCCGGAGCGGATGTCCCTTTTATTCTGTCGATCAAAACAGCGGAAGCGGCTAACGACGCGTTGGTGCGAGGGCAGGAGTTATTCAATGCGGTCGCGACACTGAAAACTCCGACAGTGGCCGTCATTCACGGCGTGTGCCTTGGCGGTGGACTTGAGTTTGCAGTGTCCTGCCGATTTCGCATTGCTCTGGACGTCGCCAGCACGAAATTAGGCTTACCGGAGACTCAGCTTGGATTGATTCCTGGATGGGGCGGCACACAACGATTGCCAGCAATCGTCGGACTCACGCAGGCCATGACAATGATCCTGCAGGGATCACAGTTGTCTGCTGGTGAAGCATTCAAAGCGGGCTTGGTGGATGCCATCGCGTCACCTGAAAACACCGAGCCTGACGTCAATAGTTTTCTTGACAAGTGCCGTTCAACATCGCCGCCAAAACCTCG
>JAYVNW010000927.1:0-2326 GCA_043758225.1 Candidatus Kuenenia sp.
GACCAGTGCCCCGTTGATGAGAGCGCGACGCTTCCGTCGGTGAGCGGACGTTCGCTCTTGTGGTTCGCCTTGCGGCAATTTGAAAAATCCTCCTCGGCAATGAGGACCTGCCGAAATCGACGACCGCTAGACATGAACCAATTGGATTAGCAATTTATGGTGCAACGCTTACCTTCAGAACCGGAACATGCTTTTCGTTGAGTTCAGCTTCGTATTTAATCGCGCGAAATTCGGTTGGATTCCCGGCATCGTTCTTTTTGACAACGACTCGACCGTCGGCGGCGAATTCCTGTGGTTCTGAACCAGGCATCGTCCGGACCCAGCCGAGTGGTTTCATGTCGGCCGAATATCGGAACTCATCGCGCCAGCGTTTGGGGATATCGATGATGGGGTCAACATAGCGTTCGCTGATTCCAGGAGATCCGTAATCGATGGTCTGAATTCGTCCATCGACATACGTACGATCTTCGTTGGCCAGCGTAAAGGAACTCACGAATGCTGGCAGAGATAATGTTTGTCCGTTGTCGGCAAATACTCCGATATCGACGCGATTTGTTTCCATTCCGCTGAGACCTGGGATCGCCGTTCGCGGATGCCATTGAAAAATGATCTCAGCCCGCCTGCCTTTGGCATCTAACAGTCGAATCTGTACTTTTTCCGGATCACCCTGCAGCACACTCCAACGAAACCTGAGCGACCGGCCGCTCAATTCTGTGCTGCTGCCGGCATCCACAACCATACGGCGTCGGAACGCGGTCGTGCGAAAGACTCGAGCCACTGTGGCAGGTGTGTCGAAGAGTTTTTCCGCAGCATGTGGATGAAAGTAATCTCGGCCGGGCACGCCGAGATCTTCTTTAATCACCTGAATACGAGCCATCGCCGGAAGTGTGTCGATTGTCAGATCATGAGCCATTTGCACCATCCGCAGTGTGTCCAATTCAGACGGTTGAAACACGACCGGATGAGCTTTGCCCGAAAAATAATCATCATCGGACTGTACGGACTTCTGACTTCGCCGCAGCAGCATTTGCACAACAGACATCAGCCAGTGCGATTCAATCAGCTTGGCTCGAACATCTGGACGAAACGCAGCAAGTGTGAGTGCAATAGCTTCCATGAATGGCTGATCCGATCCAGAAGATCCTTGTGAGATTACCCAGAACGGCGTGTTGGCTGGATAGACGTCGCCGTGCTCGGGATCGAAATCATTGTGTTCGGGATAGCAGTACATTTGATTGTTCACGAATTCGTTGTAAACGATTTTCGTCAGCAGATCATCGGTCAGAACGGATCGCGGATTGCTGCGCCAGAATGGCGAACCAACATGAGACGTCGAAGAGTTTCCAAATGTGGGCAGGTCGAATGCCTGGCCGATTCTTAGTCCCCAATCGGCATCCGACTTCTTTGCTGCTGCGTCGTATTCCACGAATGCGAGATGAGGAAATTTACTGCGGTTAAGATTGGAGTGGTCGCGATCTCGATTGTCATAGAGAATGCCGCGATGACCAGCGGCTGAACCTTCGTCAATCCACTTTTGTACGGCCAATTCTGCGGCTGATGAACCGAAAATTTCCAAGCCGGATTGCTGAGTCGTTGGGACATCGAAGCTTGTAACCAGCGATAGTCGTGATTCATCCCAGCGAGTGTTCAGTTCCGTTACCGTCGCAGTGTTGTCTCGAATCGTGCCTTCTTGAAATGGCCGTTTTGTTGCAACCGTGGCGGAATCGTTTGTCTTTTCATCCTTGTCTGAAACCAACTGCTGTGTTCGCCGGATCTGCTCGAGACGCTGTGCTGGTTGATTGAAGAGTCCTGTGGAAACAACAGGTTCTTCCTGCATGCCTGCAGTCGAAGCCAAAACAACACATATCAATGAAGCAATGGCGGTCATCACGGGTATGGCTCGCATAGGCAGATTCTGTTGATCACACACCATCGAATTGCAATCGATTAGTCGCAGTCGGTTCCGCATGTTTGCGCCATAACGGGCAGCAACGGTTGGCCAGAATTTGGAAGACCTTTTGTACTACGCGGATACGATGCGCCATTTTTGGCGTAGTCGATTCCGACGAGCATTTCGTTGGCAGCTCGGGCGGATTGTTTTCCCAAATGGATATACGAAGCCATGTGAGACTGGCAGAATTCGAATTTTGCCATACCCATTGGCAGCGAACGCAGTGTATTCCACCAGTAGTGCCAGCGTACCTGTGGATTTTTTGTCATCCACCATGCAATACGCGTCAACGCTTTGCCCATAGTCAGCAATTCAGATATGGATGGTTTCTGATGTCGCTTCAGTTTGAGCATCTTTGTGGTTCGCATGACGCGA
>JAYVNW010000928.1:0-2873 GCA_043758225.1 Candidatus Kuenenia sp.
TTCCATTGCATGGAACAGCATTCCAGTCGGCGTTGCCCCGCAATGAAAATGATACGGTTCGACGTCCGCAGGTCGCTGCAATTGCGGCCGAACGCACGCAGTCATGGTTGTAAATCAAAGTACCGTCGGTCGGTAAGCGGGCGACAAAGTCGCTGAAGGTCTGATCGCAGTCCGTGGGAGTTGAAAAGCAATCGAAGTGATCAGATTCGATCCCGGTTAACACGATTTTCTTCGGCGACAGGTGAAGAAATGATCTTCGATATTCACAACTCTCCAAAACGGCCATGCGACCGGCACCATAAACGCCGGAACGCATTTGATTTTTCATAACGCCGCCTACATATGCTGACGGATGCATACCTGCGTGCTCGAGGATATTCCATGTCATGCCACTGGTTGTTGTTTTGCCATGTGTCCCTGCAACACAGACTTGATTCTGCGATTGGAGAAAATAACTGAGTGATTCAGGCAGCGACATTAGATTCAGATTGAGCAAACGCAGACACTGAAGTAACGGGCTGGAGCTTGGTACTGCAGTGGAGTAAACGACTTGATTTGGCGACGCTGCGAGGATTTGATCAAGACAATCCGGCGGAAAGAGTTTGAACTTTGCGAGTGGAGAAATCTGTCCATAATCTGAACCATCCAGCGGCAATTCCTGATCCGTTCCAACAACCGACTCGCCGGCATCCAGCAGCATGTCCGCGAAGGCCCGCATGCCAGTTCCCAGAGCTCCAATCAGTAGCCATGTACCAGCATCCGGCCCTGAGAGCACGCGCGGCATCGGCAGTTGATGTTCCATCAATGGAAGTTTCACTTCGCCATCCTGGCATTCAATTCGAATGTTCCTGTTGCCTCAACAACTTACACGAACAGTTCACATGATCTTTTCGTTCGCAGGCTGTGTTCATCAAAGCGAACGCTAATGTTTTCTCCGGATTCTGGACAGACAAAGTTGACTAAAAATTGACGATATAGCTGCATTCCGATGGTAAAGCCGAAGAACTGCGATGTTCCGAATGGATTAAATTCCAGCTGCGGTTCTGCAGGAAGTTTGCTTTCCTGGCTGAAATGGTTTTCCCGACGACCGACAAGTGGTAGTCTAATGACTGTGCAGAACCTGCAAACCACCGTCTGATTCCGACGAGTTGCTCGCCGACTGCACTCTCGCCAGAATCTTCAGGCCGCGTGGTCTTTTTCCGGCGGACTTGATTCGTGGGATTCGGATGGGCAGAGCCACAAAATGCAGGTTCCGGTCGCAGCACAACACTTCTTTGAATTGCTCGAAAAGAGCGAGCTGTTCACCAGATTGCAAATCGGGAAGTTGCGTGAGAAGCTGAAGATTCCTGATACGGCGTCGGCTCGAGATACGGCGAAGCATCTGGTTCGAGGCCACGTATTGACACCATTTCAAGCGGAAAGATTGCTTGAAGGCCGTTATCGGGGGCTTGTGATCGACGGCTACCGCATTCGTGAAATGTTGGGCTTCGGAGGCATGGGATGTGTCTTCATCGCTGAAGATCCCGGCGAAGACAGAAAAGTCGCCATCAAGGTGCTGTCAACCGAACACTCGCTTGATGCCGGGATGCTCGCCAGAATGAAACTGGAAGCGGCAGCCGGCATGCGACTGAATCATCCGAATATCATTCGAACGTATCGAATCGATTCGACTGGTGCTGTCAATTATCTGGTGATGGAATTATTTCGCGGGATCAGCCTTCACGAACTCGTCGCGCTGTTCGGCCCACTGAATTGGCCAGTCGTCTGCGACATCGGGCTGCAGATTGCCGAGGCATTAAGAGCGGCCCATGCCGAAGGAATAATTCATCGCGACATCAAGCCCGCCAATCTGCTGGTCAATAACGATGGCCTGGCTCGTATTCTGGACTTCGGCCTTGCCATGATGACGGATGTTCCGGATGAAGAATTCTCGCTGTCGATGGTGTTTGGCCATGACTGCCTGGGCACACCAGACTATATCGCGCCTGAGCAGAGTCTCGACAGCCGTGGTGTTGACGCGCGCGCGGACATTTACAGTCTGGGTGCGACACTTTACGTCGCATTGACAGCTCATGTTCCGTTCCCGGAAAAATCGAACAAGGCGAAGCTGGAAGCTCATCGCTCGAAGACTGCAAAGAATGTGTGCCTGTTGAAACCAGACATCCCCCCCGCAATCGGTGCTGTCGTCGCGAAAATGATGGAGAAAGATCCTGCGAAACGTTACCAGAACGCAGATGAACTTATTAACGCGCTAAGACCCTATGCGACTCGGATGCCGATACAATTTGACTTTCGTGAACTGGTCACTTTGAGGGCAAAACAAGCGACGGCGAAAGCGCAGCAGATGGGAAAGAAATCTTCCGGACAGCGATCTTCTGTTACGTCTCCCTCCGGTTGGCTGCAGGAGGGCAGTCATCATATTGCCGCTGGAACCGATAGTTTTCATCAATCTGAAACTCCTGCACATCGGGAACCCGACCCTGACCGAATCCGGATGGAGCAAATCCGAACCGAAGCACCGACCAACACACGACGCACGGTCTACAAAGGACCGCCTCCAGCAGGATGGCAACTGCGGATCCTGGGAACCAAACGCTTCGTTTCCATCTTCAAAGCACAAGTGTCGATCGGATCGTCGCAGGGAGTCGATGTCTATTTGCAAAAAGACATCGGCGTCGACAGCCTTCAGTGCCGAATTGAATTTGACGGAAAGCAATGGATACTGCGCCAGGAATCCAAAACTAAACCGACATACGTGGATGGAAAAGTTGAGGCCATGTGTACGTTGTCGCACGGATCAGCGATTACATTTGGTGACAAGGAGGGCGTGAGACTTATCAACACGATTCAATCCGCAAAGAATCGCAATCGAC
>JAYVNW010000929.1:0-4469 GCA_043758225.1 Candidatus Kuenenia sp.
AACAACAATAACAATAATGGCAATAATGGCAATAACGGTCTCGGCCAAAATGGCTTAGGAGGCGGCGGCGGAGGAGGCCTCGGAGGCGGTCAAAACACAGGCTTTCGTGACATCGTGATCAACGAACTCTCCATCCCAGGTGAATACAATGTAATGATGCGAGTCATCGTGGCCGAAATCAATCGTTCACAAATGCGAAACTTCGGTCTCGACTGGCAAGTCGGATTCAATAATTCGCGGCAAACCGTGGGTGCAAACCTTGGAGCCGGGGCCGGTGCGACACTCAGTGGTATCTTTGAAAACGGCGAAATTCAGGTGCTTGTCCGCTGGTTGCAATCGAATGGTACGGTGAAGCTGCTCGCCGAACCAACCGTGACGTGCATGAGTGGTACGTCATCAAGTATTCTGGCAGGTGGAGAGTTTGCAGTTCCAACAATTATCGGTTTGGGTGGAGGTCAGGCTACTTCTTTCCGAGGTTTCGGTACGAGTCTGGTTGTCACTCCAACGGTGATGGACCGTGATCTGATTCGACTGCAAGTGGTTCCTGAATTCAGTTCGTTGAATTCAAGTAACGCAGTAAACGGAATTCCGGGAACAAACGTCAAACGCGTGCAGACGACTGTGGAACTTCGCGAAGGGCAAACATTTGCAATCGGTGGATTGCTCTCACGCCAGGAATTGACCAGCATCAGTCGTATTCCTCTGCTTGGCGATATTCCATATGTGGGCCCACGTTTGTTCCAGTCAAAGACCGCATCCGAAGTGGAAACCGAATTGCTGGTACTAGTATCACCAGAAATTGTCCGTCCGCTGGAACCAGATGAAGTTCCTCCTTTGCCTGGCTTCAACCATACACATCCAAACGATGATGATCTCTGGCATCTGGGACGATCCGAAGGCACACCGGATAACAATGTATATCAGGTCGGCACCCTCGGAAGTGGCAATCTTCACGGAGTGCCTGTTGGGTACAGTCAATTCAATCCAGCTGTTGGCCATGGTGCCGGATCTTATTCGGGCGGTGGGTTATCAATTCAAAGCGGATCACCGTTCAATGGTGGAGCTCAATACGCTGCACCAATTCACCCTCAGCCAGATTATTCAGTGCCTCAAACGACACCAAACCAAGGATATCAACAGTACCAATCTGCCCCGCAATATCAGGCACCGCAATATCAGGCACCGCGCGGAGGACTGCCACCTTTGCCGTCCGTTCCGCAAAACTATCCGCCGCAGGAACGCGTAATAGGCCCGGCAATTCAGAACGGACAGGTTTCCACAGAACCGAAAAAGTCATTCTTCAGATTCCCCGGCTCAAAGGATTCAAACCAGCAGCAGATCAAACCTGCAGGCTGGACTCAGTCAAAAAATAAGTGATGCCTGGTTGATTGAAAAATCTTATGCAGTCCGACACGTTTTCTCTCCATCTTCGATGAACGATTTTTCCACCCTCCCGGCACCTTGGGTGCGGACAGGAAGAGCGACTATGAATCTTCTACGATCTTCGTTTCGAGCAAAACTAATGTTGCTCGCAGCCAGCGGGCTAGCCAGTGGATGCTGCTCGACAACATCAAGCTGCTCGACCAGTTGCAATCCCTGCGGCACATCGTGCGACTCAGCATGTCTTACTTCCGGTTGTTCAACTTGCGGCTGTCATTGGTGGAACCCTTCTACCTGGTGTTCGGGGTCAGCGACTTCCAGGATGCAGGTTCCAGATGTGCTGCCGCTCGGATCAGTGACGCGTGCCCACTGGCACGCAATGCAGACGAACGGCGAAGCTGCCGACTTTGTAATGTATCGCAACGAGTTTGTGGACAATTCTTCTGAATTGAGCCCCTACGGTCGCGACCATATCGCCGAGATCGCAGCCCGTATGCCGTCGACACCTTTTCCCGTTCTCGTGCAGCGTTCCTGGAACAACTCCGATCCTGAATTGGATCAAGTGCGACGCGACATCGTGGTGCGGGTGCTGACCGACCTTGGAAACCAGGACGCAAACCAGCGAGTCGTTGTTTCACAACCGTATAGCAACGGCATTAATTCTATGGAAGGCGAACAAGACTACGGCCGCTTCCGTCGTATCCGTGGAAACGGTGGAAACGGTGGAAACGGTGGAAACGGCGGTGGCGGTGGTGGTGGTGGATTCTAAACTCCGTCTTAATAACCCAAATTGACGCAAATCTTCAAGCAGCTTCCTCAACGGGAAGCTGCTTTTTTGTAATTTCCGCGAACGGTTGGGCGTCAGCCCTAAGTGTGCGATGCGAATTCACGGTGTGAATGGGTTTTAGTAATTGTCCCGAAACAATTTGCTGGTTTGCAAAATGCATGATGGACTTCCAGTCCGTCATTTTTTCGGACGGACTGGAAGTCCATCATACGCTAAATTACAGAACAACATACAAACCTGCATTTTTGGCCGAAGACAGCATAAATTTTCGTCTCGACACGAAAACGGAGATTCCGGTAAAACACCCCATGTCGTCTGAACGCTCGTCGTTCAAAACTCCTCTCTGACGTTGCCCTGTTTCTCGACAAGGCAGTACATCCAGCCTCTCACATTCCCGCCAGGAGACCTGATCATGTCAGGACGTCGGTGGATATTTATTCTGCTTGCCTCATTCCCATTGATCATATCCGGATGCCAGGTCGATGGTGGCAATTCGAAGATATGGAATCCTTTTGCGCGCTCAGACAAAGACAAGTTCGCGGATGAAGAACTCCCAAAGTTCGTCCGCAGAATTTCAGACGACAAAAAGGAAGATACGAAAAAAGCAACCACACCAATTGCCGAAAGTCGCGTTGAATCACTACTCGCGGATGGTCAACTTGCGCTCCAGGAAAATCGCATTGCTGACGCTCGTCGAGCCTACAAAGAAGTTATCGAGTTTCTTCCAGACGACCCAACGGCACATCACGGCATGGCGATGGCAGCGGACCTGACGGAGAACTGGACAGAGGCAGAATCTCATTACAGGCAGGCATTGCGTGGACGTCCTCGTGATGCCAATCTGCTTTGTGACATTGGATACTCATACCTGCTACAGAACCGATATAGTGAAGCCTCGAGTTACCTGATGCAGGCAATTCAGATTAATCCTAATCACGAAAATGCACACACAAATCTGGCGCTGCTTGACGTACGCCAGGGAAATCCTGAAGCTGCCCGCACACGGCTCATAAAGAGATATGGAGACACTGCAAAAGTCACTCAGATCCTCACAGCGTTGCAATCTCAGTCCAGGACCAGCGCTGCATCGACGCTCACAGCCAATGTCCCGTTTATACCTGAAAATGCGACATTGGAAGAAATTCGTGAAATTTCAAATCGTGAGCGAATTGCGGCTGAACATCGCCGCGCCGCTCAAAACATTCCTGAGGATCACAACCCTGCGACAAATTCTGTCAGCATCGCAAGTCATTCAAACGTAACAGCCCCCGATCGCAGTGCGGCCACTCAGGCTACCAACCCACAATCAGTCATCAATCAACAACCTGGGCAGAATCCTGCGATGAGCGTGAATGTCTTGGGAGGAAATATTCTGCCAAATGACGGTCTAGCCACCAGCAATTCACCGAACTCCACGGGACAGATGCAGTCGACCGCAGTGGCACAAAACGGCATCAATCGAGGCTTTGGACCACAGGCGAATCCGTTCGCGTTGGATGCAAATGCGAACATGAATCCAATGGCATCAAATACAGTCGCTGCTCCAGTCGGGACATGGAACCAGAACCCCGCTACCACTCAAGGCACGAGTGCAAATCCTCAGACTATCGCAAATACAAGTCAGGCGAACATTGGAGTCAATCAACAGCCATTCACACAAGGCACTCAACCTCAACAGGCCCAAAACGGGGCAAATCTGAGCGGCGTGATTGCCGTTCGCCCAAGCGGGACGTTTCAGCCACCAACACAGGGAACCAGCTACGGCCAGCCCCTCGGTTTCGGCCAGCCAGCGGTAGAAACCGCAAACTTTCAAAACAACGGCAACGCAGCGGCTGCTGGCAATATGACAAACGGCAACTCATCGTATGCGAATCAGTCGCATCATAGCCTAAGTGGGTCGGCGAACGGAAATATGGCCGCACCACAAAACTCATCGTACGGCCAAAATAACCGTCAGATGCAACTTGAAGGTCTCAATGTCGGCCCCGGAGCACTCTTCCCAGTTGGTCAGCAAAACGGCTCATTACAAATGGGTAGCGTAGCTTCTCCCGGAAGCAATTCTATCATTAATGGAGCTATGTACGGTCAGCCAGTTTCTACGTTGCCATCTCAGGAATGGATGATGCAGCAACAGCAGCAGATTCAGCAGTCGCGTTCGCGAACGCCAATGCTCAACCAGAAGGGTCAAGGCTATCCAGATCAGACGAACGGTGGATCCAGCAATGATCAGTCATACCTGAACTCGCAGAATTTCGGCAACAATTCTGGGAACAATCAATACGGAAACGCAGGCACAATGACA
>JAYVNW010000930.1:0-2174 GCA_043758225.1 Candidatus Kuenenia sp.
AATTGAACGCTGACGTCTAAGAAACCCAGCAAGTCGTGGCGGATATGTCCGCAGTATTGGCAATCGCGGCGAAAACACTTCGCGAGGTGGGCGACAGCGAGTACAAAACAGGCTTGAAGGTGGTGTCTTTGGACGAACCGCCGCAGTTCTGTTTGCCGTGACTCCTGCCGAACGAAGTAATTCATGAATTCTGATGCCAATCCTCTGCTGATTAAAGTCGGTCTGCCTGCTTACGATCGCATTCATCCGGAACACATTGAATCGGCTGTTGATAACGTGCTGACGCGATGTCGCGAGATTCTGAAGCTGGTGGAGGGATCGCCTGAGGCTTCGTGGTCAGCGCTGATGATGCCGATGGAAGAAGTCGATCAGCTGTTCGAATATGGCTGGTCACCGGTTGGACATCTCTTAAGCGTGGCGAACTCCGATCCGCTGCGAGAAGCACACGATGCGGCGATGCCTAAGATTGTCGAATTCAGTCTGCAGCTGCGTCAGAGCGAATCGATTTACAAGAAGCTTGTCGCGCTGCGAGATTCATCGCAGTGGTCAGAGTTCAGCAGCGCTCAGCAACGCATTATCACGCGGATGATCCAAAACGCAGAGCAATCGGGCATTAGTCTAACAGGCAAAGATCGTGACCGGTTCAACGAGATTGAGCAGGAACTCACGCAGCTCAGCACCGATTTTTCAAACAACGTGCTGGATGCGACTCGAGCGTATCATCTGGATCTCACGGACGTTGCAAACGTCGAAGGACTTCCCGTCAGTTTGCGACGTCTGGCGTCTGCCGCATGGACTCGCGCTGATGAGAATAAGGAACAGTCGCCTGCGACGCCGGAAGCCGGTCCGTGGCGGATTACTCTCGATCATCCCTGCTTCGGACCGTTCATGGAACACTGCCGCAATCGCGAACTGCGTGAATCAGTGTACCGCGCATATATTACTCGAGCCGGTTCAGGCGACACGGACAACACGCCGCTCATCGCTCAGATTCTGAAACTGAAAAAGGAACAAGCGACCCTGCTGGGGTTTGAGTGTTATGCAGACCTGAGTCTTTCTCGCAAGATGGCGGGCGATGTCGCAGCCGTGCAGCAGATGTTTGATCGACTGTTGGCGGCTTCTCAGGAAGTCGCGAAACGAGAACTGGAAGAGATCACCGATCTGGCTCAGAAAAATGGTCACGCTGGTGCATTGTCGCACTGGGACGTCGCGTTCTGGTCTGAGCGTTTGAGAGAAGAGCGATTTTCATTCACGGACGAACAATTGCGACCGTACTTTTCGCTGGACCGTGTGCTCACTGGATTGTTTGAACTCTGTCATCGCTTGTTCGGCGTCACGGTGATGTCTGCCGATGGCAAGGCTCCGATCTGGAATCCGGACGTTCGTTATTACGAGGTTTATGACGAATCACAGAAGCACATCGCCGGTTTCTATCTGGACCCGTATTCGCGTCCCAGCGACAAACGTGGCGGAGCGTGGATGGCCGACTGCATCGCTCGTTCGGTGACGCCCACCGGAACCCGATTGCCAGTCGCACATCTGGTTTGTAACAGTACGCCGCCAGCCGATGGTATCCCTTCGCTGATGACATTTCGCGAAGTCGAAACGCTGTTTCATGAATTTGGGCATGGTCTGCAGCACATGCTGACGACGGTCGATCTTCGCGACGCCGCAGGAATCAGCGGCGTCGAATGGGATGCCGTCGAATTGCCAAGTCAGTTTATGGAGAACTGGTGTCTGCATCGACCGACGTTGATGAAAATGGCGATTCATTATCAGACAGGCGAAGCTTTGCCTGAAGATCTGTTTCAGAAACTCCGACAGTCCAAAACGTTCCGAGCCGCAACCATCATGCTGCGCCAGCTTCAACTCGGCATGACCGACATGGCGTTGCATTACGGATTCGATCCGAATGGTTCCGAATCACCGTTTGATATTGAACGCCGCGTACTGTCGATTACCAGCCTGCTGCCTCCACTGCCGGAGAGTCGCTTCCTGTGTTCCTTCGGGCATATTTTTGCGGGTGGATATGCGGCTGGCTACTACAGCTACAAGTGGGCGGAAGTACTCAGTGCAGATGCCTTTGGAGCCTTCGAAGATGCCGGTTTGGACGACGAAGACGCAGTGGCAAACACAGGTCGCAAGTTCCGTGATACGATCCTGGCTCAAGGTGG
>JAYVNW010000931.1:0-1704 GCA_043758225.1 Candidatus Kuenenia sp.
GAATATTACTCGCCGGACACCGCTAGTGGCGGCAATCGAATGCCTGGAAATCAAACAAATCTGATGGGATCTGCTCTGGCGTTCCTGCGTGTCCAGGGACATGCCGGCACACTCGAAGTGCTGCGAAAAAATCTCCTGGGAATTACTGATCCAGGCCTGCAGGATATTGCGTTGTCGTCTCTCGTTGAAGCTCGCGATCCGGCCGACGACGCGATGCTGCGAGAGTGTCTGGATCAGAGGATTCGAACTAACACCATTACGGACAGCATTCGCAATGCAATTGTGCAGTTGCCATCATCTCAGTGGACGGAATTCCTGCTTCAGGATCTGAAGACTGAAAAAGCGTTGCCGAATCCTCCATTGGCAGCTCAGGCGATGCTGAGATGTGCATCGGCCGGGCAACTGGACAACGTTATCGACAATTTTGATTCGCTGTCCACCCCCGCCAAACAGCAGGCGCTTCGGCATCTGGCGATGCTTGATCATTCGCGCTGGAGACCGCTGGCAAAAAATCTGATCGACACGTCATTGCAGCATGTGACGACTTTAAACCCGGCCGATCGAGCGATGTTTCGTTCCATTGTAGCAGAAACGATTCAGTTGCTGGCGATTGATGCGTCTGAAGAGTCGATCGTGATGCTGACCGAACGACTTTTCAAAGCCGTCGCAGAACTTGGAGTCGCAGAAGACATTCCGATCGAAAACAGAATGTTCGCGCATAGTCTGATTGAAAAGATCTCAATGTTCGCTCACCCGGAATGCCGACGCTGCCTGAATCGAGTCGCACGCTGCGACAATAAAGATTTGCGAGACAAAGCCGTATTGCAGATTCGGACTGCAGAACGTCGTTCCCCGGCAATTCAAGTGTGGTTAGATCGAATCAACAACTTGCCAAACAAAGAACGCAGACTGGCCGACAACGAAGAGACTGTCGAGTTTTACCAGGAATGTATTGAGCAGGATCCGTATCTGACGGAAATGTATGTCCGACGGGCGTCTGTTCTGATGCATTTGGGAAGTTTCGACGAGACGATGACTGATCTGAAAATCGCCAGCAAACTTTCCCCGGAAAACATGGATGTGGAAAGCATGATTGCTCTGTGTCAGATTCGACTTGGTGAGACCGAAGCTGGATTGAAATACGCGGAAGAACTGGTTGTGACAGCTCCGCGTGATTTATCCAGTCTCTACAATGGCGCGTGCTCCTATTCCCGTGCCCTTGAAAATTCAAACGTGTCGGAGGAACAGAAGAAACGGTACGGTGATCGAGCGATCGAATTGATTCGCCAGACAATCGCCACGGAGTTCGAGGATTTTGAACATCTTCAGACCGATGAGGATCTGGTCGCATTGCACACGCATCCGGAATGGCAGGCCGTCGTGGATGAAACAAAAAAGATGCACGAACAGCTTATGAAAAGGCCGCCGGAGTGATCCAATCGAGTCGCGAGGATTGAAGAAACTGTCGAAGTAGAAATGCAGGCAGGACCAAGCACAAGGCCGTTCCTGCAATGTTTCAGATCGTGCCTGAACAGCGATGGGCTTGGTTCGGCCTGCAATTTTCGTTCAGTGAAGTATCGGTGAGTTCTGTACTCAGAAATCGCTGCGGGCGACGTAGAAGCACCCCAGTCCGAGCATCACGACGATGAACGCAACATTGCTGAAGATCGCGTTCCAAACATCCAGCGTGATTCGTTCGGCTTC
>JAYVNW010000932.1:0-3068 GCA_043758225.1 Candidatus Kuenenia sp.
ACTCCATCTCAGTGATTCAGGTTGGCCTCGTTTCAAGCCAATTGACAACACGCATCAGTACCGGAAGACAGCACCCAGGCTGAAGCCCTTGGCTGAGAAGTTCGTGTAGTTGATGTGCTGAGTAATATCCGGTGTGAAGCCGGTGACGCCAGTCGTGTCTGGAATGCTGTTATAGTCGATATTCCCGTTCGGACGGCTCAGACGCGGAATCCACATGAAGTCATATCCACCGTAGATAGAAAACTTCGTGTTGAAGTGAACTTCTGCCAGCATATTTAATTGCGTGACAGATCCGAAATCCACTTTGCGATGTTGAAACGAAGTGGTTCCTGTTCCCAGTGGGCTGGCTACCGTTGATGCAGTGTAGTCGTTCAACCCCATCATGACGCGTGGCGTAGCACTCAAAGTGAACCAGCGATTGTTGTAGGACGCACGAGCTCCGGCTTCAGGTCCGTAGAAGTTGTTGACGACCGTGGAGCTGATATCTGTCGTATAGTCGGCAACGGTTGTACCGCCGTCGCTGACTCCATGGATCGCGTAGACTTCGTCCAGATTTGTATAACGCAAGCCTCCCAGCCACTGGAATCCAAGACCTTCGCCTGGAACATAGCGTTCCGTCAGAAACATCATTTCTGAACCCCAGAGCCGTGATCCCATTGTGACCTGCAGTGATTTGTCGAAAATCAATGAGTTCAAGCCAGCAACATTTGTGACAACTCCATTCGTTTTCAACGGAATCGCGTAGTTTGGATTTGATGATGTACCGATGGACGGATCAAGAGTAATTCCAAGAGCCGCCGCCGCTGCCGCATTGACAGTGGCGAGGGTCTGTCGAGCCCCATCAATATTGTTCCAATTCAGTTCACCGTTCTTCTGCTGAAAACCAAAGAAACTCAGTTCAAGATCACCACCGTTCATGGCCACCCCGAGAGTGCCACGTGTGCCTGGTGTATCATTCAGACTCAATCCATTCGACTGTGGAAACAACACAAATCCAGCGGTGTTGCCACCGTTGAGGTTATTGTTGATCTGCACCGGCGAACTGATCCCTTCCACACTATTGTTTGGAACAACATTCTGCAGTCCGGAAACAGGAGCCCCAATCGTTCCGCCGCCCGGTTCGCGGAACGACCATTGCATGAACTCAACACGCACCCAGCTACGGCTGGCCACTTCATGCAGGAAGTGTTCAATCGGCCGATTTTCATCCCATAGCGCGGGCGCTGATTCGACGTAGTGATCGACAGTCGGTGCCTGGTAATGACTTTGCGGCATTTGTATCAACGACGGATGTCTCTGATACGGTTGCTGACAGTATTCCGGCGCGCCACCGTACTGTGGCGGACCAGACTGCGGCGCATATTGAGCCAGCGCTTCAGAAGAAGCTATGCTGAGAAGCACCGCAGTAGCGGCAAGACTTAGCAGGTTCGGACGGTTCATTCGAGCCGGACCTTATTCAAAGAGTCAGAGCAGCGAAGCAAATTCGTCGAAGAGCCCTCCTGGCAATTCGACGCCGACGCGACATCAGCTGATGTCGCGCACAGATCGGTTCCATGTCTAAAACATAGTCCGCTGTCGTCGATATCGTCGCGGCCTGACTTTGAACTTTGCTCCATTTGTTCCGTTCGCACAGAATTTGACGGTTGCAACGGTCAATCCACTTTTGCTGGCTGTAACGCTGAGGGTTCGGCGATTTCCGCCGCTATGTCGGCGAGCGAAGGACTGTACCAGATCGCGTCACGTTCCAGGGCTTCAGCGCAGGAACGCACGCTACCTGAGGCTTCGGCCGCGACAGTCAACAATTTGGGCGGGAGTCTCAGAACGGTGTCCGATATCAAGGGACACTCTCTCCCCTTTCGCCAATCGCAGACTCAAGCATTCCCACGCGAGGGTTCGCGATTCCATCGTTCACAGTCACATCGCGGCATACGACACAGCGAGGCGGTCACGTGCTTCTTCCGGATTCATGTTGAAAAGCGTGCGGCCTGTTGTCATCCAACTCTTGTTTTGCCACTGAAATACGGCACAGGCATCTCGCACAGTCGAGACAGCTGCAACGTCCTCCATGTCTCCGCCAGCAATGGCTTCAAAATGAAGATTCACCGAAACAAGCAGATTTGGCTGCTGCGTGGTGCGATCTAACAGCAGGACATAGCCGGGAAGCCAATCGCATTTTTTCCAGGAAAGTCCTCGAGGTAAACCTGTTGACGACGCACGCTCAAAATACTCCCGTTCCAAAGGCTTACGCTGGCGCTCAAACTGCTGAATCAGGGCCTCTGAACGATTTTGCAGTGGCGAAAACGCCCGACCTAGAGTTTGCAGCCATTTCAATATCACGGAACATTGCTTTCGTTCAAGGTTGCTGGTGACCAGCAGAGTTGACGTAGATTTCCATACCGGACCAATGAGAGCATATTGTAAAGATATTTCGGATGATCGGTGATTTTCAAGTCGAATTGGATCTGTCAGAAATCCGAATATCCTGATAACGACGATCATTCCAGTTTCAACTGCCCTGCCGCTTGTGTGCTTCAAGTTACAGGCAACAGTTCGGTGCTAAAACCGTAGATTTCAATAGCAGGTTTGACTGGATATTTAACTACGTCACAACAATTCTGAGGGAGATCCAGATGAAATTCAATTCAATTCGCAGCAGTATCTGTATCACGCTTTCAACGGTGATGCTCGTTGGTTCGCCAGTTTTGGCAGCAGAAACTGTAGCCGTCCGCTCAACGGACTACCTGCTCGGTCAGAAAGGTGTCCTTGTGGGCAGCGTTGTGAACCAACAAGGCCAGCCGGCTGCTGGGTTGCCAGTTCAGGTGCTGCATGATGGTCGCGTTGTTGCGACCGCCTACAGCAACGAGCAAGGTGAATTTTCTGTCGAAAGCCTGAGAAGCGGCGTACATACTGTCCAGTTGGGTGCGACTCAGCATCCGGTCCGATTCTGGAGCAATGCTTCTGCTCCACCGTCTGCAGTCAATCGTCTGGCGATTGTTGTGGATGAAGAAATCGTTCGCGGACAGTGCGGTGAAAGTTGCGGTGAACATGGCAGCCGTGCTGGTGGCCTC
>JAYVNW010000933.1:0-2392 GCA_043758225.1 Candidatus Kuenenia sp.
CCATCGACTTCCGCCAGCCCCCGTGTCGGGCGCAAGACGGTGCTGAGAATTCGCAGGCACGTTGTTTTCCCTGCGCCGTTCGGACCCAGCAGTCCGTAGATTTCGCCGGGCTTGACCTCGAACGACACGTTGTCAAGCGCGCGAAAGACTCCGGTACGTGGATCGGCAAATTCTTTGTAGAGTCCCTGAACTCGGATCATGAATTCTGCCGTGTGGTTGGGGAATGCGTTTTGGGGCTAAGGCGAGATCTCTTGTGTATGTTCAAACCTACCACATTTCGCACGCAGCGGCGGAGGTCGTCTGTGATGCCGCAAATGTTTGCCACTGCAGGATCAGCAAAACCGGTTTACGCTGTCCTGAATGGTCTTCAACAGCCTGACCGATTTAATCATAAAAAGCGTTCTTGTAGCCCGACTTGTCCTCCAGTCGGGTTCGTTTGGGCGAGCGGCTCGGCTTCAGCCCTCCGAGGGTGCTTTTCTTCTTGGGGAATCAAGAATTATGCTCGGAGGGCTGCCGCCCTGCCGCTCGCCTACCAGTCCAGTACCTCAATCAGGTTGCTGAAATCATCCGTCCACAGCACTTGGCGATCGACCGGAAGTGAATCTCTCGCTTCGATTTGTTTGTAACGAGGCCGGTTGAGCAATTTTGCATCACGGGCCAGCAATACCCAACGACTGCCGGGTTCGATGAGACTTTGAGTGCCCGTCTTCCTGTCCATAACGGGCGCTGTTTCAAGTGTGATCGCATGCAGATCGCTCGCTGCCGCCAGAGCATCGGTGACTCGGCGCAGATCGAAGTGCAGATTCGAAATATGGATGGCAATCAAACCGTCCGGCCTCAAATGCTGAAGATACACCTGCATGGCTTCGCGTGTCAGCAGGTGTGTCGGAACGGCGTCGCCTGAAAAAGCATCCAGCACGAGCAGATCAAAGTTCTGAGGCGATTCGTTTTCAAGTACCAACCGTGCGTCGCCGTGGATGATCGCGACCCGTGACGGGCAGTTTTTCAGAAATGTGAAATGTTCCTCGGCGAGGCGAGTCACGTTTTCATTGATCTCGTAAAAGCGGAAGGTGTCGCCGTCTTTGCCGTATGCAGCAAGCGTGCCGGCACCAAGTCCTACGAGTCCAATTTTCAGCGGTGTTTTGCCCGTTCGTAACTCTTCGATGCAACGTCCAACGCCCGTGTTGACTCCGTAATACATCGTCGGCAGACTGGGGATACCTCGCAGTTGAATGCCGTGCATGATACGACCATGACGCAGTACGACGGCGTCTTCAATTTCATCTGTTTCGACTTCAAGCACACCATAGAAATTGCGAAGCATGGCGATGGATTCGGTGTAGCTCATGATCGATGCGGAGAACACCAGGCCGACTCCAACGAATAGCGCGATCGCAAGGCAGACCCAGATTATCGGAGGCCCTTTGTCTTCCGCCGTCCAGCCGCGATGATCGGCGTAAACGATCACAGCGATCACGCACGTTGCCAGCAGTCCCAGAGAGAGCTCCCAGAACGCTGGGAAAATCATCGGTGCCAGAAGCCCGACAAATAAGCCTCCTCCAGCCCCGCCGGCAGACAGCGTCAGGTAGAACGCAGTGAGGGATTCTGCAGCCGGACGCATGCGAGCAAGTTCGCCATGGCACAACATACAGATGCTGAACAGCGTTCCGAAGTAGATCGCCAGTTGCAGCGGCAGAAATGTTTTTGACCCGAAACTTTGCAGCCAGCAGATCGCGAGAACCAGCACGGCTGTTGCGATCGCGTACCAGCTGCGACGATACCAGCGGTCACTTTCGAAACACAAAATGAATGAAAGCAGATACAGCGAAAGCGGGATCACCCACAAGAACGGTATGACGGCAACGTCCTGACAGACTTCGTTTGTTTCGGCCAGCAGCATCGTGGATGCAACCATCGCCAGTAGAAACCAGACAGCGTAAGTTCCGAATTGGATTTGTCGGGATTTCTGCTCGACAAATTTCACCGCTTCCGGACGCCAGAGCTCGCCCTGCTGCCGTTTCCACAATCGCACTATGCATCCGAAACACAACGCCGCAAACACGCAGAACCCGATGGACCAGCTATTCGCCTGAATCGAAAGCCGCATCAGCGGCTCGAACAGAAACGGATACGACAATAGTGCCAGCAATGATCCTGCGTTGGAGAGTGCGTACAGTCGATAGGGTGATGTCCCGGGTTCAATCAAACTGAACCAACGCAGCAGCAGCGGACCTGTTGTCGACAAAATGAAGTACGGCAATCCGACTGTTGACAGCAGTAGCAATGCGATCCGCAGCGCTGGCGATTCATTGCCGTCAGGCTTCGATTCGATCGATGGCAGAATGTTGAGAAACGCCAGTGTCACGACGAGCAACGTCATATGCAGCATCGC
>JAYVNW010000934.1:0-3272 GCA_043758225.1 Candidatus Kuenenia sp.
AGGCCATGAAACGGCAGTTGAATGGCAGGGACAAATGCAGAAACTGGCGAACAATCTGTTGACGGAAGCAAAAGGGCAGGCCGACCAGCGAAATTTTTCTGCTGCTGCGGACCATGCCTGGAAAGCTGAAGCCATCTGGCCCTCAACAGGCAATGCACGAGTATTCTTTATGCAGGCCGTTGCTCGTCATCAGGTATTGAAGGTGGCGATTGATGGTGCCGAATCTTCCACCATCGTATTCCCTTCTCCACGGGAGTCTGATGAGCGTCGGCAGGAACTGATGGAAGTTCCGCTGTTCGAACCAACAAACGCGGACGAGTTAACCTATTTTCGATCCAGCTTTTTTGAAATCTGGGACCCAACCGACCTGGGCCGCGAAGTTGTTTTCACGCTTCGTGAGACACGGCCGACGTGGCAGTCACAACCTCTGCTGACAGCCAATCAGGTTGCCGATGCGCTAGGGCGTCGCATGGATGCTTCAAGTCCGCTTTTCAATTCCCGACTTGCGTCATTTGTGCGTGAAGTCTCGGTGCGTTCACCCAGCGAAATGAAGATCCGCTTTTCGCGGGTGCCTTTAAGTATCGAATCTCTATTAAGGTTTCCAATTGTCGGATCTGCCAGCGGTAGCGAAAGCGGCGAGGCACGCAATTCGCTTCAGGTAAACGAAACGAGTGGTCGCAACAGAGCCCCGATACTGCTTTCGACAAGGTTCAAACTGGCCCGCGACGACGACACAATCCAGTCGTTTGTTCGCGAGTTGCCAGAGCCGGATGGATTGGATTCCGGAAAGTATCATGTCGCTGAGGTTCGCGAAATGCGATTTACGGACCGTGGCGAATTGCTGAAATCCGTTATTCGCGGTGAGGTCGACTATTTGCCTGCGCTTCTTCCATGGGAAGTTGACGCGTTCAAATCTGCGCCAGCGTTCAACGTGCGGCAGTATGCTTTGCCGATTACGCACGTAATTACATTCAATCCGCTTTCTGAGCGAATTACGAGCGCGCAAATGCGACGGGCCCTGTCGTTTGCTGTGAATCGCGAGGGGATTCTTAAGTCTGTCGTGCTGCGTGATCAATCGATGCGTTATGGTCGGCCGACAAGTGCTCCGTGGTATCTCGCGAGTTATGCGACAAACCCGCTTGAGAAACCTCCGGAATTTAATCTGCGATTAGCCTATGCATTGCGATTTGCCGCCGAGCGTCAACTGCAATTGGTGGAACTTGCGAAACTGGAAGCTGAAGCAAAGGTGAAAGCCAAGGAGGCCGGCGAAAAGTTTGATAGTGAAGAATGGCGGAAAAACGTTAACGTCGACTACATCAAGCTGCCTCGCTTACGGATGGTTGTCGATCCGGATCCAACAGCCACTGAAGCCGCTGCCCGTATCGTGGTGTATTGGCAAAGAATCGGCTTCGAAGTTGATATCGTTGCGGGCGACCAAAAAGGATCGAATCTGCAGGATGCCGACTGGGATTTGTGTTATCGCCGAATTCGCATGGAAGAGCCTCTACTGGAACTCTGGGCATTACTGACGAACGATTCGTCTTTCGATATGAATCGACTGAAACTGTTTCCGGACTGGATGCGTCAGGAATTGGTGAATCTCGATTACCCTGCGAGTTTTGCAGACGCCCAGGATCGCCTGTTTACGATTCATCGTCATATGGCGGCCCAGGCGTTCATTATCCCGCTTTGGGAAGTCGATGAATTTGCCGTCTGGAAAAAATCGATCATCGGAACACCTGAACGTCCGATGTCGCCATATCAAAATGTTGAACGCTGGATCGTGCGACCATGAGAATACTGACTGCCGATTCCTTCCGTATCGCGACATGTGCTCTTATCGCTTTGCTGAGTTCTCATGCATTCGGCCAGGCTGAACCCGCGTCGGCGACGCCTGTTGCTGCAGCTCCCGCCGATGTTGTGCCAGCTGCTGCTGATCCACAGCCAGCAATAGGCGATCCGCAGGCAAAGTCTCCTGCCACCAAAGCGCTGCCCAAAGTTGTGATCCCGTTTCCATTGGAATCTTATCGAGTGGTCGTTGAGGTTGGGTTCGATGGAAATTTGACTCAGCTTCCCTTGATCCGCGAGGCGTTCGTGGATCAGATTCGAAAGGGTCTGGATCGAATGTATGGGGCCGCGTGGGATGCACAGGTTCGAGAGAGCGAATGGTTGGTTCCAGGAGGGAAGCAGCGACTGTTTCGGTTGACAACCGAAGAACTTTTGATTCGATATCCGGAATCAATAGCTCAAAAGGTGATGCTCATCGGCATTGAAGAATCGAACGGCACATTTCAGATCAGTTGCCGCGAATACGATACTCGGGTTCAGGAAATGTCACCTGTGCTGGATGAACAGTCTGCTGAAGAACGCAACGTTGCAAACATCGCGTGCCGGCTGGCGCGTGATTCTTTTCGCCCTGTTTTAATGTTTTCAAAGCCAGCACCTGTCAGTGGTGAACTTGAATTCTTACTGCAAGGCGGCGAGCTGGCAGTTCCCGATCCAAGTGCGGCATTGATCCGGGATGGGGACGTGCTGCGTACTTTTTTGCGTCAGATGGATCGTCGTAGTCCGGATAAGCTCAAGTCACTGACACGCCTTGACCTGTGTTATGTTCGCGTCACTACCTTTAGCGATGAATTGCGCGCCGATGCAGAAACATCTGACGACCTGCCAGTCAATGTGGAAGGATTTACGCGGGATGCGGCGGCAGTCTATTACGATTCCGGACACGTATGTGGCGTGTTGATTTCACATGGTCCTGTTCCTTACGGTGGGGCTGGTCGCAGTGTGCAGCAGATTGCATTGCGTCAACGTCCGGCGGCAACCAAGAGCCACGTCAAACTCGTGCTGCAGGCGCGGCCTGATCGGCCACTGATTTGTTATCGCGTGGATCAGGTCGCAAAGCTTCGACATACCGATACAAATGAAATTCCGGCGGTTCGCGTTCTGACGGATCGAAACGGCGAGATTGAAATTCACGTCGATCCGCAGAATCCAACTTTCTGGTTGTACGTCTACAGTGGAAGCTCTCTATTGGCTCGCGTTCCATATGCTCCTGGTTTACTGCCGTTGGACACAATCAAACTGCCGGATGATGGACTGCGACTTGGCGTGGAAGGCGAATTGTTTCTCTTCCGTGACGCACTGGTCGATACTGTGGCACAAAAGGCCGTATTGATGAGTCTGGCCAGAAAAGCGGCTGCAGAGGGCAAGCCGGAGGAACTTGAAAAACTGGTTCTGCAACTGGATGAAATGCCTGGCCAGAAGGAATT
>JAYVNW010000935.1:0-3199 GCA_043758225.1 Candidatus Kuenenia sp.
TTGCCACTGATGGTGACTCGGTTGAGCGTGACATTGCCGCGATCATTGTACAGGCCGCCGCCCCAATCGCTTGCCGAGTTGTTGCTGATGACAGTATCCGTAGCGATGAGCGTTCCGTAGTTGTAAAGCCCCGCGCCGCTGCCAGTGCTATTTCCCGTCACCACCACTTGTGACAGATTTAGCGTGGCTCCATTATCGATCAAGATCCCTCCGCCCCAGTCGTTCGACTGCATCAAGCCGCCGCTGATCGTCACATCGGAGATCGTGGCTGAGGTTCCAGCTCGAACTTCCAGCGCGCGGTCGAGTCCACTCGCATCAATGATCGATACACCCGCTCCTGCCCCGTTGATCGTCAGTGTGTCCAGGATGTCCAGGTCGCCCGTCGCTGCAGCGTTTTCGCCCTGGCCAGCGATCGAAAAGGAAAACGTTCCTGCGGTCAGGAAAATCGTATCGGCACCGATTGTGTTGTTCGTAGCGATGATCGCCTCACGAAGAGAAACAAATCCGTCCCAACCGGCATTCCCCAGCAGCGCCGCGACAGACGAAGTGTCGCCATCAACGAGGTCAGCCGTGGTCGTCACCGTCAATACCCCCAACACATCCTGCCAGTTGCTATCCTGCGAAACAGTGGTCAAAACGGCCGCGCTAACCGCTCCCGTCTGATATTCCAAGGCCCAGTCACCACCGAACTTCGCTGAGCCGGTTACGTCGGAACTGGCCGCGACATCGGCGTCCGTCAGGTTTCGCAGGGAGTCAACAAAATCTCGTCCTTCAACCGTTTCTGCCACATCGCAGCCATAGAGTAGCAGGTCCGCATCCGCTGTTAGACTGTGCTGCCACGCCAGCAGTTCCGGGGCATGTTGAGCCAGCGTTGATGCATTGAGTCGCGTTGAGCCCATTAGAATTTCACCGTCGCGACCGTGAGTCAGAAGATGAATCGCAGAGACGTTGCCGATCTGCTCCAGCTTTTCAGTAATCTGCGAAATGCCATCCGTGTCGGAATCCAATCGCAGAATTCGAAAGTCGCGATCCGTGTTGAGCAGTTCAGAAAGAAGAGTATCAGCATCCTGCACGCGCCAATCGATGACGATCAGTTCAACACCCTGCAGTGCGGGCGTGACACTAGGCGCATTGTCGGTAGTTATGTTTTCTGCAGAACGGTCGACAGTAGCGGCATCCGTTTTGAGAGGCGAATCTGCCGCACTTGTATCAAAGATATTAGCTGACGCAGACATGTCGAACATTACGGCTTCAGGCGACGAGTCTGCCATCACCGCAGCAACTTCAGCGACCATCGCCATCGGCGAGGCACTCATTAATACTCGCTCTTCCAGCTTGGTCAATTGCAACGACCGCACGCACGCAACGTGAGCGCTGGAGGTCGAAGAATGCCCCAGTAAATGGAGCATTTCATCGACGACCAGTTGAACTCTGTCCCCTATTTTGCGTTGTTTGCGTTTCATATGATCGATCCAAAACCTCGGCGCAGCCCCGCACAATACGGCACCATAAACCTACACCACATAAACGGTCGTCAAGGAAATCCCTGCCACGATTCCGTAATTCACCAGGCCGTTGCTCTTCACGTAACCGATTCCTTCCGCAGAGACAGCACAAGTGGAGGTACTTAATCGCCCTGTGTCCAGCCCTGCCAAACTTGCAGCCGCCAGTTTCCGGACGCAACTGCCACAAATGCAGAATTGGTTCGAAGACTATCGCCGAATGGAGCTGGGATTGATCACCGATCGGCAACCATTAATTCAGCATATCACTACGATTTTGTGTCCGTCGCTGCCAGAGCAATTCGCAACAGACCTGCAATCGGACTCATGCCGCTCACCACTATTTTTCTGACAGGCACGGAAACTGCTTGATGTTCAACGGTCCGCACAGTGCGGCATCGTTGAGTCAAATTGTCACACACTTGAACTGGGCAACTGTGCACTTAGGAAAATCCGCGTTTCATCGCGGCCTGAATTCTGGAGCTCTAAAGCATGGCGTTCGATCCTCGAAAACTGACAGTGAAGGCGACTGAAGCAATTCAGCGGGCTCAGGAGTTAGCGGAAAAGAAGCAGCAAAGGTTCATGCGACCACTCCACCTTTTGAAATCGCTGCTGAATGAAGAAGGCGGATTAATGACCTCCCTGCTGCAGAAGATGGGAGTCAAGATCCCGCAGTTGAAGAAAATGGTGGATGGCGAACTTGACCGCTTGCCGCAGTCGTCATCATCCAGCGACGAAAGCATCAGCGCCAGCCCGGAAGCGATGAAGGTACTCAACGCCGCAAAGAAACTGGCGGACTCCATGGGCGACGACTATACGTCTACCGAGCATCTGCTGGTCGCGTTGACTCAGGTAGAAGACCAGGCGAAGCGACTGCTGCAACTCAACGGCGTTGAAGAGCGTGATCTACTGGAAGCCGTTAAAGGCATTCGAGGAGGACAGAAAGTGCAGGATCAGACCCCGGAAGATAAGTTTCAAGCACTGGAAAAATACGGCAAGGACCTCGTCGAATTGGCTCGCCAGGGGAAAATCGATCCGGTGATCGGCCGCGACACCGAAATTCGCCGCGTCATCCAGGTTCTGTCACGCCGCCGCAAGAACAATCCTGTCCTGATCGGTGAACCGGGCGTTGGCAAGACCGCCATCGTTGAAGGGCTTGCGCATCGCATCGTGCTGGGCGACGTCCCTCAGAATCTGAAAAACAAACGCGTCTTCGCTCTCGACATGGGCGCGTTGGTGGCTGGGGCAAAGTACCGCGGCGAATTCGAAGATCGCCTGAAGGCTGTGTTGAAAGAAGTTACGGCCTCCGAAGGGCAGATCATTATGTTTATCGACGAATTGCACACCGTGATCGGTGCTGGCAACGCCGAAGGCGCGATGGACGCGGCAAATCTTCTCAAGCCGGCGCTGGCACGCGGCGACCTGCATTGCGTCGGCGCTACCACGCTGGATGAATACCGCAAACACATCGAAAAAGACCCCGCGCTGGAACGACGATTCCAGCCGGTGATGGTGCAGGAGCCCAACGTCGAAGATACGATCTCCATTCTGCGTGGCTTAAAGGATCGCTACGAAAGTCATCACGGGGTGCGTATCACAGACGATGCGATCATCGCGGCGGCGACGCTGTCCGATCGGTACATCAGCGACCGATTCCTCCCGGATAAAGCGATCGATCTTGTGGACGAAGCGGGTAG
>JAYVNW010000936.1:0-4309 GCA_043758225.1 Candidatus Kuenenia sp.
CCTATTCCAAACGGATCGTCTTCATCGACTTTTGTTTTTGGTCCGGACATGCCGCCTATCGGTCGAGTTGGCGCGGCTGGTTTTGACGCTGCGCCGGGAGCTGCTGGCGGTGGTGCCACAGGTTTTGCGCCAGGACGTTGCTTTGCCGGTCCGGCCGTAGGTTTAGGGACGTTCTTGGCGCCACGAGATCCATCCATCGCCGCGCCGCAAAACGGGCAGTCGAGAGCATCATCTTCAAGAACTGATTGACCACAGGATGGGCAAGTTGGAAGTGACATAGCGTTGAGAATCAGCTTGTTTCAAGGTTCCGGGATGTCTTCAAACTTCAGTGCGAATCCACGCTGAGGTCTGCGTAAAAAGAAGTTTAATACACAATTGATCCGTCCGCGAGTCGGTCTGTATCTGGAGGAAGTGTCGGTCTTGAGGTTATGGTCATGGCAACTTGCCGGGGTGCATTTGTGTTAATAAGCAGAGTGGCCAACAGTATCCGGTTGTGAATGGCTTCGGAATCAGTAAAAACTCTGAATTCAACAGGCTGGATCGGAATTCGCATCCATGCACAGACTATTCGGCTTAATTCCTTTAACGGCAATACGCAGGCGTAGGCAAATTGCCAGAAAGCCGACGCGTTCGGATTGCTGTCAAACTCAGAAAATCATGCACGGGTGTTTACACTTTCTGGGACGTGATTTCTCAGTTCACAGTTCCGTGTTTTTATGCTTGCGGAACTTTATCTCTACAGACTGCGGCGACCGGTGCCGCGGCTACTCTGCACGGATGACTGTTACTTTTTTTGCGTCGGAGTGAACGCTAAACATCCTGTGCCAGATAGGGTATAAAGCCGCACAGTGGAAAATAGTGATTGAACGACGACTGAGACATCAGGACAAACCATGATTGGCCCATCACTTCAACGCACGATCGTGGCTGAATTCATCGGCACATTTCTGCTGGTCTTCTTTGGCTGTGGTGCCGTGCATGCTGCCGTTCTGACCGGCGCGCAGAGTGGACTGTGGCAAGTAGCGATTGTTTGGGGCGTTGCGATCATGCTGGCGATCTACGCCGTTGGTGCTGTCAGCGGTGCCCACATCAATCCCGCGATGACAATTGCCAGCGCTGTCTGGCGAGATTTTCCAAAAGCAAAGGTTGTGCCATACATCGGAGCTCAGGTGGCTGGTGCATTTGTTGCCGCGGCCGCATTGTACATTTTGTTTGAACCGCATATTGTGGCAAAGGAAGCATCCAAAGGTGTCGTGCGAGGCCAGGCAGGCAGTGAAATGACGGCGATGTGTTACGGCGAATACTACCCGGCACCCGGTTCGCTCGGTGACGGCGACGGACCATACTCGCCCGACTATCACTTGAAACTCAAATCACGCATGTCTCAGGGCCGTGCGTTTGTCGCGGAAGTTCTGGGAACGATGATTCTGGCGTTTGTTGTTTTCGCAGTGACTGATCCGCGAAATTCAGGTTCACCGATGAGCAGCATGGCGCCGATTTTCATTGGGCTCACAGTGAGCGTTTTGATTTCAGTCATCGCCCCGTTGACTCAAGCCTGCTTCAATCCTGCCCGCGACTTTGGGCCTCGCCTGTTTGCCAGCCTCGCCGGCTGGGGATCTATCGCGTTGCCGGGATTCAGTGATCTCGGCTGGTTGACGGTATATATTATCGCCCCGACAGTGGGTGCAGTCCTGGGCGGCGGCCTTTATGACTTCGCCATTCGACCGGTTTATGAAGCCAATGAAGACGAAAACAAGCGATAACCATCGAGCATCGAATCAATTCCTTCGTTGAGACTACCTGTGTTCGAGGTAGCATTCGGCAAGCAGTTTTCCCAATTGAACAATTCCCGCCGCCGTGATGACCAGTTGCTCTTCCTGTGGCGGAAGATCGAAGGCCTTGAGATGAACGAAAGCTGTGTCCGCTGCAGCCATGGCTGCTAGTCGTGCGGTGACGTCGACCTTGTTAAGTCCCTCTTCGTCCGTGGGAGGTTGCTGACTGACATACCATTGCAATGACGGCAGCCCGAGATCCTGGCGGCTTTGGACTACTGTCGATTCTAGCCACTTGGCTGCACTATTGCGATAGGGCCCGAATGCCATGTCGTTTTCGCCGAGATGATAGAAGATGCCAGCCAGTTCTACCTGATGACTCCTGGCCTCAAGTTCTTTGATCGATTCCTGGATGAAAGTAATGAACTGCGGGTAGAGATTCCGATCTTTCGCGTCGGTTCCCTGCGGAGTCCAATCGTTGATCTGCGAACCACTGTGCGTGAATTTGGCGATGGCAATGTTACCGGGAAGTTTTCCCTGAAGTGTTTTCCCAAAGCTGAGCTCAGGACCGAAAGTGTCATAGAATCCAGCGGGACCTAAGGCCTCCCAGCCGTTCGAGGTTTTATAACCGCCTCCGATGTTATATCTGAAGGCGATGCTGTCATTGTCAATTGCCAGAGCCTTCGCATCACCCAGCGTTTCGAGTTCCTGCTTAAACGCGCGTTCGCCCTCCATATTGCGGTGCCCGGCGAGAACGAACAGCTTGACCGGGCTTCCCTTTTCGTAAGGCCATGCTTTGAGTGAACGATCGATGGCCGTTTTCTTTCCGATCGTTCTTAGATATGCATCTGCGTAATTTTCGCCGTGCTCTAACTGCCCGAGAGTTCCATAGTGATAATGCAGTCCTTCTCCGCCGCCAATCTCCACCGCATCATGTGAGGTTTGAATGTACTCCGCCAGCGGATCTGATTCGGTCACGGCCTTCTGCCCTGCACGGATGGCATACATGTTTTCGCGATTGTCCATGCCCCAGATCGTCTTGGTGCAAAGTTCCCCGATGTAGAACTTCAAATCGGGAGTCTTGAGGTCACGTCGCCAACTTGCCAGAAAGTTCTTCAGGTTCTTGCCGTAGTTCGGCTTGAACTTCTCATCGAACATATCGTTTTCACCCTGATGCCACATTAAGCCTTCCAGCCGGTAGGCGACATTCTTCCGGTCCAGTTCGGCCAGAGACGATTGAACCAGGTTCAATGCTTCGGGGTAGAGCTTAAACCCACTGGGATCATCGGGATTCCAGTCTCCTCCCAAATGCGTGCCACCAGCGGCACATTTGATAATGGCCATGGGGGCGTTGATCTCCTGCGAGACTTGTCTGGCAAAGCTCAATTCCGGCCCAACGACCTCGTCAACAGGCTGCAGCGACACCCAACCGTTGGAAGTCAGCTTGTCCTCACGTCCGATGTTGTAAGAGAACAAGACCTTATCCTGAGGTTTGTCCAGTCCGACAAAAGGCGGGAACCGGTTGATGTCTTTCACTCTTGAATCGGAGCCAACCATGTTGGACTGACCGGCGAAAATGAAGACACGAACGGTCTTTGCATCCGCAGCGTTTTCATCAGCCCGCGGTGATGCGGCACAGAGTGTCGCCAGGTGAAAGAACAATATCGCAGGTACCGCCAGGGGCGCACGGACGAGTGTGAATTTTGTTTTCATCATGACTTCCCAACGAGCATCGTCGTGACATAAAGGCGATTAGGATTGCTGGAATAATAATTGTCTCCTTTCGCTCCGAGGCTGTGAATTGAAGAAGGGTGGGACCAGCGAAGCGCTGGCCCACCGTCGTCATCCATAGATTCACAGCCTCTCCGCGAAAGTAGCGTTCCTTGGCAAAGCACTGGCGGACTAATTACTGCCCGCCAGTTCAGGACGTTGCGGTCGGTCGGGGCGAGTGTCTTTGCCTTGCCCCTGATAGCCGCCTCCCCCGCCCCCGCCGCCGCGACTGAACAGTGTTGAAATGCCGCTGCTGAATTCTTCCTGCGTGATGACTTTGTCGCCGTCTTTATCAAGCGTTTTCAGACGGTCAGCCATTCGGTTCCCTTCAAGTTCCTTCTCGGTCACTTTTCCATCGCTGTCGGTATCAATCCCTTTGAACATGCTCATCGGGTCGAACCTGCCATTGCCGCCAGGACCACCGCCTCCACCGGGTGCAACAGGTGTTGCGTCTTCATCGGCTTTTGCAACGAAGGTGTCTTCCGGCTTGACGGTTTCGCCTTTGTCCGCGACACAATAGAGATGTTTTGAACTGCGAAGGACCAAGCGTCCGTCACTCAGTGCAGGTGATCCCCAAAATGTTTCCGCATCAGAAGTGACTCGGTTGATGGCGACCTGTTTCAATTCTTCTGTCAGATCAAACACAAACATTTGTCCGCTGCCATTCAGGTAAAACATCCGGTCATCCACAACCACAGGCGACGGATAATCGAGTGACCCGAAGCGGCCGCCTGTCTCCTGAGCTCCTGCCAATCGAACCTGCTTCA
>JAYVNW010000937.1:0-4267 GCA_043758225.1 Candidatus Kuenenia sp.
GGTTCAATCAGCGGACGCTTTGGCGCGAACGGCCACACAGATTATTCGCTCGCCAATGACATGATGGCGAAGATCGTGGATCGCTACCGCAGTCAACGACCAGATGTTCGCAGTCTGACCTTCCATTGGCACGCCTGGGGCGACATTGGCATGGCGACGAAGCCCGAAGCAAAACTGGCGCTTGAAATGATCGACATGGAATTTATGCCCGCTCGTGACGGCATCGCACATTTTATGCGGGAATTGGAATTTGGCGGTGATGAGCCCGAGGTTCTGATTACCGACGACAGCTACTTCCGCAAGTTTTTCCCTGCTGAACGCCTTTCACTCACGTCCAGTGAGAGTTCCTTACCTCTGCCATTGTTGCCCTCAACTGTCACCCAACACGGCAAAGGTGTCTGTTCCAGTGTTGTGACACTGAATCCAGTAACGGATAAATTTCTGTCACAGCATCGAGTCCAAAATCGACCGACGCTCCCGTTTGTGATCGCCCTGGAATTAATGGCAGAAGCCGTTCGAGCCCGAACGGGACATCCCAGCTCTGGCGTCTGTACGTCAGCAGTTGCAAGGCAGGCGATTCGTTTTGCCACTGACGATCCACTTGCGGTGACAGTACAAACACGCAGCACGAATGACGGTAAAATCGAATGTCGTTTGCTGGCCGACGTACGGCGACGCGATGGCCGAATGGTCGAAGAGGATCGTGAATATTTCCGAGCAACGTTTGAACCAACAGTAGGCAGGTCAGACACACCTTCCTCGCTTAATTTTGACGAGCACCTGGACGAAACACTGTGCTGGAAACGAATTCCTTATGTGTCTCCCGAGGGCCTGATCTACCACGGACCGGAACTGCAGGAACTCCGGGAAGTTGCCGACGACGGCCGCACGATCTACGGGAAGATTGCGGCTTCTGCCCCTGTTCAGCTATTCGGCGGTTCACGAGCCCGAGGCTACTCAATACCGTGTGCCACCATGGATGCGTGTCTCTATGCGATCGGGTATGCGGCATGGCATCGTCATCAAAAGCCAAGTTTGCCCGTTCAATTCGGCCGAATCGAATTTGGTCGCGCGCCGGATCCTGGTGAACCTTGCATCGCCCGAATTCATGAAAAGCAGGTTCTGGCTTCTGGTGCTGTATTTGATTTTCAATTGCATGGCAATAACGGAGATCGACTCTTGACCGTTTACGATTATCAGATCGGATGGCTGAAAGGGAGCTAATTCGTCAGCCTCAATCCAGCACATGTCGTGCGTCCCAGAGGATGCCAGTTTAGTTTTTAAAACGATGTACCAATCTTCCGTCGCATTTGAAGCCCCGCTGCTGCCGCGAATGTTCTTCGCGCCCGATGCTCATGCGCTGGAGAATCAGTGCGTGTTTGAAACAACGTGGCAACTGATCGGGCCAGCGTCATCGATCAGCATGCCAGGACAATATCTATCGAGGGAAGTTGGCCGCGTTCCGATTGTCGTTCGTAATTTTGACGGCGAACTGGTCGCCCTGCGCAACGTGTGCTCTCATCGACACTGTACGCTGGTTTCCGCACGTGAGGGAAAAAGCGAAAAACTTAAGTGCCCGTTTCACGGCTGGGAGTTCGGCGCTGACGGTCGGACCAGAAAAATCCCGGCGGCGAAGAACTTTCCGGACTTCGACCGTGAACGCTACACAATCACGTCTTTTCCCGTCGAACGCTGTGGCGATCTGCTGTTTGTGCGAATATCGAACGATGGCCCTTCGCTGCAGGAATGGCTGGGTGAGTTGTTCACGAAGATCGAGGCATGGACGTCACTCCCGGACTGGAAGCCAATCGTCAGTCGCACGCTGCCGATGCCCGCCAACTGGAAGATTCCTGTCGAAGTTTCACTGGAAAGTTATCACATTCCTGAAGTGCATCCTCAGTCCTTTGGTGAAGATCCCGGTGAATCGAAGAGCGAACATTCGTTCGCAAGCAATTCATCGTCATTTTTCACATCGTTCAACACACCGCGCTTGATCGACAAGCTGCTGAAGGTCTACGAGAGCTTTATCATGAAGGTGCTTGGAACACCATTCAGTGCGAAGTACGAACATCACCATATCTTTCCAAACCTGTTGATTTCGCACACGCCGTCATTGACACTCGTGCAGATTGTTCGACCTCTAACGGAAACAACGTGCGTCAGCGATGTATGGCAGTACGGTCGCCAGTCAAAGCGAAGAAATCCAATTTCGAAGACGACTGCATGGCTTTGGGGACGATTTACCGGCTGGCTGTCGTATCAGATTCTAAAAGAAGACATCCGCATTTTTTCCCATGTTCAGCGTGGCGAACGTGCGGCGACGGATCGATCGATTCTGGGTCGCTGTGAGGAGCGTTTGTATGCGTTCGAGAAATTTCTGCATCACCAGATCGAAAGTCAGAAAGGCCAATGCAACACAATAAACGATAGTCACAAATCAGCATGGTGCTCAGAGGGCGGGGCAGTATGCTCTCAGACAAGTTGCGATGCGGAGGCAGCGAAGTGATCAATCTGAACGGAAAAGTGGCTCTGATCACCGGAGCGTCGCGCGGTATCGGTCGTGCATGCGCCGAGACGCTGGCATCGTGTGGAGCGACCGTCGTTGTGAATTTTTTGAATTCGCTGGATGGCGCGAAAGACGTCGTCAATCAGATCGTGAGTCACGGCGGCCGAGCCATAGCGGTGCGAGCTGATGTCTCGGAACGCGACGACGTTCAAGCCATGATGGACTTAATCGGTGAACAAATTGGCCGACTTGATATCATCGTAAGTAATGCAGCTGCCGGAGGATTTCGTCCACTGACTCAGGTAACGCCAGCGGCTTTCGATTCAATCCTGCGAATGAATACAGCTCCCGTGTTGTGGTTAACACAAGCTGCCCTGCCCTTGTTTAAGGTATCGCCGGATATTTCTCGTGTGATTGCGATCTCCAGCCACGGGTCCATACGCGGCATCGCGAACTATGGGCTTATCGGAACGTCAAAAGCTGCGCTTGAGAGCATGGTTCGACATCTGGCATTTGAGCTGGGACGTTCTGGCGTAAACTTCAACGCGGTGATGCCAGGTATCGTCGAAACGAATGCGATCAAGACATTGCCTGGATCAGCGGGAATGCTGGCATCAGTGCAGGAGCAGATTCTGGTCCGCGACCGCATGCTTCAACCTGCCGATGTCGCTGGCACTGTACTATTCCTGGCCAGCCCGCTGAGCGATCTCATTCAAGGGCAGGTCATTGTCGTTGATGGCGGGATCAGTATCAGAGTTTAGTCAGGTCGATGTTGTCCATTCGTCAATCACTCTTTCGTCAGAGTGCAGGTTTGCTTCAGTGTATAACCTGCACTGAATCGCATCAGTCCCCATGAAACATTGCTGGCTGGTACGGAGACAGTTGCCGTGACTGATGTGGTTGTGCTGGAAGTTGTGACCGTCGCTCCAGTGCCCAGGCCTACAATATTCATTTGTCTTAACCCCTCAGCTTGAGCCTGAGCAGCCGTACCGCCGGGGATAATCATCTTGCGTGCAGCTTCGTACGATGCATTGCCCGCAGTTTGTCTGGCAAAGTTCAATGCCGTTAGTTCAAGTCCACCCAGGAACAACAGAAATATCAGCGGTGCAACGATTGCAAACTCCACAAGTGCGGTTCCGCAGCGATGGTTGAGCTTACGTTGCCAATTTTTAGAGTTATGCTTTTTCATTCGCATGACAGAGACACCGTGTAAGGTTCTACCAGCAGTCTGAACTTTCATCAGTCTGTAAGTACGATTGGAAGTGATTTTGCAATATCCTGAAACGCCTGTTGTAATTGACCCTGATTATTGGTCGGATAGTATTGTCCGCCGGTAATGCTTGCGACTTGCGTCAATGTCGCTTGAGCGGACGTCAACATGCTTACCGTATGAATCATGATCCCGGCAGTTGCAGCATCTTGAGCAGCAAGCACTGGATCGCGACCAGCATTCCAATCGCCGTCAGTCAACAGAATGATAATCTTGTTCGAAAGCGATCGACCATTGCTGCCTGTGAGCACCCCAACAGCCCGATCAATACCAGCGGATAGATTTGTACCGCCGCCAAGTGGTAGAGAGGCCCTTGTTGCCAGGGTATTTTCGACAGATGTACGATTACTCGACCAACTGAAGCCTGCCGCAGACGGCAGATTGAAATCGGTATCCACGGTGTTGTAATTGGTATACGGATAATATGGTAACGACATTGCGTTACTCCATGTAACTACGGCAGTTCGGGGTGGATATTGAAACTGCCCGGC
>JAYVNW010000938.1:0-2011 GCA_043758225.1 Candidatus Kuenenia sp.
ATTTCAAAGAACTTGCGTCCCGTGAGGAATGTTCGATACTGCTCGGTCTTTGTTGCAGTTTTCCATGCCGCCATCTCCTGAATGTGCAGACTGAGTGGATGGTCGTACAACGCTGTCATGATGGCGGCGGTGTCGGTAATTTCGAGATAGCCTACCGTCGTTTCCGGTAACAACTGTGCGGCTGTATGCTCTGCGGCCCACAAACTGGAAACGCTGCAAAATGCAATGGAACAACAAAGTACCGCGATCATTCGACAATTTCGCACGTGGTGTTCTCCAGTCTTAATATCGGCCGAACCTGGCGGAGTGCCGCTCCGGCAAGCCCCTTATTCATCATCCCCGTCATCGTTCGCCGCCGCACCGGTCTGTTCGTACAGAGTGCCGGAATCTTTAACGTCTCCGATGATTTCTCGCAGCACTACAGTCGCATAGGTTCCTGATGACAGTGAGAAAGTCGCCTGAATCGCGTTGTCATCTGTCAGTTGAGCTGCTGCCGCTTCAGGGAATTCAATCATCTTGCGACGAATGCCGGATGTGAGTCGCGAGTACTTCTGAAAATCCTTGGGGCTCAGACGCAAAGATGACATGATATCACGTTCCATGTCGGCGACGGCCCCCGTTGCAACAAGCATTTCAGGCCCCGGCATCGGACCAGCCGGGATCACATTTTCGGTTGGGCCATCAACAGGGAGAATATATGGCTTGGTACCCTGACGACGAATGACAACTTCCCCTGCCAGCGGCGTGCGCAACGTTCCATCGTCTACTCGCTGGGCGACCACCAGATTGAAGATTCCTGACTGTACGGCACTCAGCACCAGCCGCCGCATCGTACGCGTCTTGTTTTCAGGCCAGTGATCTTTCGGCAACGTACCTTTCAGTAGACTCAACCCATCAACCAGCGTGTTGCCATGATGTCCAAATCGCTGAGTACCAAAGTAGTTGGCGATACCCTCGTTCGCCAGAGTTTGTAGCCGATCGTGAACTGCTTGTGCATCGGCCGCCGTAAAAACGCCGCTGGGATTACGCAGGATCAGGCAAAACTTGTTGCCGCGCAGATGGCCGGTTTTCAGTTTATTCTGATGAGCGGTCACCAGCAGAACTTTGATATTTTCATCATTCAGTTTTGCAGCGTGCTCAGTGAATCGTTTTGGAATCGATACGAATTGCCTTGTCACTGCGTGGCGATCTTTTTGACCAGCGACACCGATCTCCTTCGCTGGAACTCCCAGATTCCTGATAATCCTGTGAATCAATTCCGGTGATGTCAGCCCGCGTTTTTCAATCCATAAATATCCGTGTTCGCCTTTGCCTGTCGGCTGATAGGCAGGGATTTCATCGACCTGGAATTCTTCAGCAGTGCTGCGTATAAGACATTGGGGAATGACTGGACTGAACAACCTTGGCGGGTCAATAGCACGGGACAAAAGTTCTGGTGAGATCGTCATCGAAAAAGATTTTCCTGAAGGCACAGTCGTGCGGGCCATAAAACGAATAATGGCCAATTGGCAGTGACTGCAGACGCACTGTACAGCAACGACGTACAAGTTGCGCGCATGAAAAAAGCCGAGCGGGGTCGGGCTCGGCTTTTTCATGGTTTGACAAACAGGAGTGGCTTGTTGGCAATTGCGAGGCTTGCTGAACTCACATTCGCCGGGGTTCCCGTTTGCAGGGTTGTCGTCCGAGAAATCGTACACGACGTGCCGAAACGATAGTGATCGCCGTGCAACTCCGTGAAGAATGCTGTAAGATGCTTGGCGAGACAGAGTTACGTACAACAGGAAGTGATATAGTCAGACACAACTCACTTCCTGCATGTCGTTAAATTGAATCATTCTGGTGATACTTTAAGTCAACAAACTTGGCCTCCACCGACTCGGGGTAGGACACGGCGATGAACCCGCACTGGTTTTACGCCAGTGGTTTACAGGTTTAAAACGACGTCCGACAATTCCAGCCGAAATCGCCACTGGCCCCGTGCCAGTGGTTTACGGGTTTGAAGACTACAGCA
>JAYVNW010000939.1:0-3502 GCA_043758225.1 Candidatus Kuenenia sp.
AGGAACGACAACTGTGGATTTTGCGTTTTGCCAGCCAAAGCTGCCTCGCCATTTTCCAAGCACAGTTGTGCCGACTTCACGACGGATATTGTCGTAAAAATGCACGACAACAGCAGCTTGTTCCGGCGCAGTATTCCCAGGCACGATACCGCTGCAGCGCACCCAATAGTCCAGTTGAATTGCACGAATGGCCTTGCCGTTGATTGCGGCTCCCTGTAGGCCCTGTGAAATCAGGGTTGAATCTTTGTTTTCAAACCTAATGCAGTACTTTCCGTCCATGGGTGACTCTTCACACATGTTGGTTTGTCGTTGATAGTGCCAGCCATCCGGTTTGCGATCGTCATTTTCGTCAAGCTCAAACGAACCATTCACAATCTGCGGATGATCCGGGTCAGGCTGTACGCGGCGACGTTCTTCCGATTCACCAGTCATCGGAACAAACAGCGTCGATGACAGGCGTTCGTCCTTGAGTTGTCCGTCTACCTTGATGAGGAGATGGAATGATTGTTGATAGCGTTCGCCGACGGGGATGATCATGCGTCCGCCTTCCTTGAGTTGGTCAACTAAAGGCTGCGGAACACTCTCTGGCGAACAAGTCACGATGATCTTGTCGAAAGGAGCATGTTCTGGCCAGCCTTTGAATCCGTCACCGTCGAGGCAATGGATATTTGTGTAGCCAAGATCTCTGATGCGTTTTTCTGCAGACTTCGAAAGTGGTGAAACAATTTCAATTGTATAAACGTCCTTTACAATCTGCGCAAGGATTGATGCCTGATAACCGCTGCCGGTACCAATTTCGAGCACTCGATCATCCGGCTGTGGATCGAGTTCACTGGTCATGTAGGCGACGATATAAGGAGGTGAAATTGTTTGTTGATGTCCGATTGCCAATGCAACATCTTCGTAGGCGCGGGACTTTTGTGCGGACGGAACAAATTCGTGTCGCGGTACAGTTCCCATCGCCTCCAGGACTGCTTTGTTGGAAATTCCATCGCCTTGGATATGAGTCCTGACCATCTCTTCTCGCAATTCGTCGAAATGTCGATTCTGCGCAGAAACTGATTGCGGCAACAAACAAATAAAAATGGCGAAGAAAAACAAGACAAACTGTGGTTTTTGACCGCTGACCATGCGTGATACTCCGTTGAATGCAACTTTGCCGCTGGCGGCAACAGTCCGGACGCGTTGAATCCGACGTGGAGTGTATCGTGTTACCGGAGTTCGCAAAACTGTCGAATTCCCAGCAATGTTTCTGAGGTAATTTTTCCCCGCAAAATGTGTCAATCGAAAGGTGCTCGTTTCATAAAAAAAAGAGCGATCAGGAATTCTGTTTTGTCGAATCGTTGACCAGGATTCACTTACGTTTTGAAGTTGAAATACGTGATCAAAATTCTGCTAACCTCGTTTGACACTTCTGCATCGATGGTTAACATCGCCGCCCGTTGAGTGAGTGAGAACTCGCGGACGAATCTGCACTCGTCCGCGAACAAAACCTGTAAACACAGCCAGTCTGTAAGCACCGCCCTGCCTTTGTGGTGACGAGCGATGGAGTGCCCGCGTAAGCTGCGTGCTTGCGCGAATTCCCATGTTCTTGTCTAAGGCGATGCTGCGCGCTGGCGAAGAGGGAGGGGGCGCATGACGCAGCCCGAGAGTCACGACGACAATCCTTTGTTCGTAGCTACGTTGCCGCCTGCGCAGCGTGGTTCAGGCAAGGCTGACGACGCTGATCTGATGGACGATGGTCAAATGCTGGTTACAAAGGAGCCGTATCAATCGGATCCTGTAACTTCTTTTCTGGCATCTCTGCGCGACGATATCGGCGAACAGAATTTTCAGCACTGGTTCCACAAGCGAACGCGATTTAAGGTCTCGGGCGATCGATTCATTGTTTTTGTCGCCAATCCTTTTATTCTCAATTGGCTGCTACGACGGTTTCGATCCGCGTTGAACCGTGTGGCGCAGGTTGTGCTTGGGCCATCCGGATCGTGTCAACTTGAAGTCGATGCGTCACTGCTGAGTGAGGCTGATGATTCCACGATGGATGCGGTTGGTGCTGCTGCGGGATCTGGCTCATCGCATAAGGAAGGAGATGTTGCGTCAGGCACGACCGGTTCCGCGTCGTCGCGCAAACGCACGAATATTGTCGCGCCACAGCCGTCGGAGTTTGATCGTCCGGGTTCATTGTCGCTGCCGAATAACCGTCGCAAGTTTCGCAGCTTCGAAACATTTGTCTCGGGGGACTGTAACGATCTGGCGGTGCTGGCCGCGCGACAGGTCTCTGCCGCGCCAGGTGAACGATACAATCCTCTGTTCATTCACGGCGGGACAGGAACAGGGAAAACGCATCTCCTGGAAGCAATCTACACTGAATCGCGTCGTCAGCATCCGACTAAAAACGTGATGAATCTTACGAGCGAAGCTTTCACGAATTATTTCACATCTGCGCTGACATCACGCACAGTGCCCTCATTTCGTCAGAGATTCCGCAATGTCGATGTGTTGTTGATCGACAATATTGAGTTCCTGGATAATAAACGTGCGACTCAGGAAGAATTCCTGCACACGATTGTTCAGGTGATTGAACATGGAGGTCAGGTTGTTGTTTCGTGTGATCGCCATCCGAGGATGCTGACAAAACATCGCGAAGAGTTGACGACGCGATTTGTAAGCGGCTTGGTATGTCGCATCGAAACTCCGGATGAAGCCACGCGGCTGAAACTTGTGCGTTCGATGGTGGTCGGAACAAAGGCTGTTTTTTCCGACGATGCGCAGGACTACATCGTTAGACGTTGTCGTCGCAATGCGCGCGAGATTCAGGGAGCAATCAATCAGCTGGAAGGCCAGTTTTCTTTAACTGGTCGCCGAATCACTTTGGCTGTCGCTCGAGAAGTTCTGGGCGAAATGGCAGAAGAATGTCGGCGTCTGGTTCGCATCAGCGATGTTGAGAAAGTAGTCTGCGAAGCGTTCGGTGTGACTGCTGCCGACTTACGTTCGCCGTCGCGTCGAAAAGCTATCGCCCTTCCCCGCGCAGTGGCGATGTTCTTGTCACGTCGGATGACAAAGTCTGCGTATCGTGAAATTGGCATGTACTTTGGAGGTCGTGATCACAGCACGGTGGTTGCCGCCGAGCGTAAAGTTACTGAGCTCGTCACCAAAGGCGAAGCACTCGACATGCCCACATCCTGCCCCGGCCGCACGTTCGGCGAATTGATCGATGAACTGGAGCAACGACTGACGGCGTTGGCGAGTTAGAAATTCTTCGTTTTTAAAGCTCACGAATCCATGCCATTCTGTTCAATCGATGGATTGCTCGAAACTGATTCCGAATCGTCCTATCATCCATCATCCATCTTCCTGAATTATGATGCACATGCTCGTTTGTCGGATTCCGTAGTATGCTGTCTATTACAATTCGTCACGTTCTGCTCCTGAGTTCAGCAGCATGGTGCGTTGTTGTTTTAATGTTTGCCCCTGTTTTGGCTCAGGAAGAACAGAAAGTCGC
>JAYVNW010000940.1:0-7194 GCA_043758225.1 Candidatus Kuenenia sp.
CTGACTCACCTTGCATGGAAGATCGCACGCGGCCAGTCAGCCTCCGCCATTGGTTCGCTCTGCATTGGCGGCGGCATGGGGATCGCTACTTTGCTGTCAGCCTCGCAGCTGAAAACCGCTCAACAAAAATAGGCGGTAATCTGTTAAAACACCGTGCAAGTAAAACACTTCGCCATGCAGAATAATCATGGGAACGAACTGCCACAGCCACTCCGACCGAAAATTTCGGGCTCCGCCTACTGATCGTGACACGGATTTACTCCGAGAGTATCATGTTCGGCATGTTGCTTCGCCGGTCGCATTGATTCCGTCATAGGCACCTTTACACGTGGTCCCAGAAAGCAGAAAAGTGCATCACACATTCTATACGCCCGGTCAATTGGCAGTTGCAGAGATTGCGATTCGGTCGTTGGGAAAACCAAGAGTATCGAGACATGAAGAACGCACAAAACCACGATGAGCGAATCGCAAAAATGACATTCGCTTCGGTTTATCCACACTACGTTGCAAAGGTGGAGAAGAAGGGCAGAACCCAAGAGGAATTACATCAAGTCATCACGTGGCTGACCGGGTATAGCGAAAGCAAATTGCAAAAACTTCTTGAAAAGAATGTCACGTTTGAACAATTCTTCAGGGAGGCAACCATGAACCAGAATGCACACCTCATTACAGGTGTCATCTGTGGCTATCGAATAGAAGAGATTCAAAACCATTTGACACAACAGGTCAGGTATCTGGACAAACTGGTTGATGAAATAGCGAAAGGTCGCAAGATGGAGAAAATTCTGCGTGTTTCCCCGAGTATTGAAACTCAGTAGGTCGACGCATCACGAAAGCCAGACGAACCATGGTTATCATATTCGGAGCACAAATTCGAACGATTTTCTGCAGCCACCCCGACCGAAACTCCCCCACCACCGCCCCACGGATCGTGACACGCCCTCACCGCGCGTGTATCATCTCAGACTTGTCTCTTCGCCGGTCGTATTGATTCCGCACAAAGCAACCCATCACTCGCGGCCCCACGAAGCGGAAACGTTTTAACGCACGATCTACACGTCCGGCTAACCGCCAGCCGCATAGATCTCAATTCGTTAAGCGGCATCGAGGCCCGACGCTTTTATCAACCGTCGTGAAACCAATTAGAACGAGGCAGATTCGATGAAACAATTGCGTTACGTATCCGTTCTGGTGTGTTGGCTTTCAGCAACGATTAACCTCTCCGCGGATGACCCGTTATCACTTGCGGCGCAATTGGAGCCGCTTCGCCCATTACTCGACAAGACCTGGACAGGTGTGTTCAAGAGCAGCACGCCGGAAAAGCCGGTCGTGGATATCAGTCGCTGGGAGCAGGCGCTGAATGGAAAGGCCGTCCGCGTCCTGCATTCCGTGAATGATGGAGCCTACGGCGGCGAAACCATTTTCATGTGGGACGAAAAGAAGCAGCTTGTGACCTACCATTATTTCACGACCGCAGGCTTCATGACGGTGGGCAGCCTGAGCTTCAAGGACGAGAAACTGATCACTCACGAAGTGGTTGCAGGCAACGCCGGCGGTGTGACAGAGGTCCGGGGCACCAGCGAACTGTTGCCAGACGGAGCGTTTCGCGTGAAGACCGAACACCTGAAAGACGGTGAGTGGCAGCTTGGACGAGAAGTCACATACAACCAAGACCCAGCCGCAAAGGTCGTCTTTAAGTAACGCTGGTCGAGAAGGCGAGGCACGGTGAGCCTGGCAGAGGTGCCAGGCACTTGCCACAGTGAGTGATGACGCCGGCCTTGATACACTTTACCGGAAATACGCTGACCACGATGGCTTGATCGACGACGATATGGTCATTCAAACTTTCATACAGCGATTGCCGCTTACGCAATTCGCACTCGCACAACGACTTCCGCTGTGGATCGTCCGTTTTCAGTTGGCAGTCGTCAGAGAATCGCAAAGGCACGGCACTAAGTGACGAAATTCGACTCAGGTCTGCACTGAGCGAAGTGCAGATGGCAGCATAACGGGGCAGCTTTTCCTTTGAACGCATGGATTTTTCGCGGTCAGAACGCACCGCGATCCGATACGGCTTGATACTTGTTTTGAAAACGGTCGTCGATGAGTCGTTGGCTCGGAGGGCTCGCGGCCTGCCGCTCGCCGGACGTGCGTGAATACTCATCATTTCAAATCAGCCAAGTTGCCTCTTCAGTTCCGCAGCACCTGCGGCGATGGCTTCATCGATCTTTTCGACAAGCCTGGCACCGGCTTCAGCCATGTCGGGGCGACCACCGCCAGCACCACCGGCGACCGTTGCGGCTGCTTTGACGATGTTTCCAGCGTGGAGATTTTTCTCTTTCACCAACGGCTTGCTGACGGCAGCGATGATGGCAACTTTGCCGTCGATTTCGGCTCCCAGGATCACGGCGATTGGACTGTGTTTATCGCGAAGCTGGTCGGCGAAACCTCGCAGGGCGTCGCGGTTGACGCCTTCCAGTTTCTTAGAGACGACTTTCACACCGTTGATCACTTCGGCCTGAGCCACCAGACCACCAATCGCATCAGCGACGTTGGCAGAAGCCAGTTCTGCCAGCTGCTTGCTCAAAGTCTTGACTTCGTTCTGCAATGATTCGACGCGTGTGACCAGCTCAGTCGGCTGAGGAGATTTCAGCATGCGTTGCAACAGAGCCACCAATTCGTCAGTGTCACGACCTTTCTGAACAGCCTTCTTGCCAGTGATCGCTGTGATGCGGCGCACGCCTTTAGCAATTGGTTCTTCAGATGTAATTCGACATAGGCCAACTTGTCCAGTGTTGGAGAGATGTGTTCCGCCACAGAGCTCGACACTGAAGTCGCCCATGCTGACGACACGAACTTCGTCCGGATATTTTTCGCCAAACAACGCCATCGCGCCTTTCTTGCGAGCTTCTTCGATCGGCAGCAGTTCTGTTGCGACCGTGGCACCCTGGGCAATGCAGTCGTTGATGATGTCTTCGACCTGCCGCAGTTCGTCTGGCGTGAGTGCCTGATTGTGAGCGAAGTCAAATCGGATCGAATCGTTTTCGACTTTGGAACCACGTTGAGTTGCGTTCTTGCCGACCGTGCAATGCAAAGCATGGTGAAGAATGTGTGTTGCCGAGTGAGCGCGGCGAATTCCCGACCGACGTGTTTCGTCAACGGTTGCCGAAAATGCCTGGCCTTTGGTCAGTTTACCTTTGGTCAGATGACCAACGTGAATCCACAGGTCGCCGTCTTTTTGAGTGTCTGCAACGACAAATTCCGTACCATCGTGACTGACCAATGTTCCAATGTCGCCAGTCTGGCCCCCCGATTCTGCGTAAAACGGAGTGCAATCCAAGGCGAGACCGATTGGTGTTTCGTGGCCAGCGGCAGTGAAATCACTCACCAGCGCTTTGTTTGAAATGATGCCGACGACATGGCATTCCGCCGTCAGAGTATCGTACCCCAGAAACTTTGTGCCACCCTGGTGTTTGAGCGAATCGATGGGCCCGGCGCTCATGACAGAATCCGCAAACGCGCCGCTGCCGCTGGTAGCTTCGTGACGCTTGCGAGCTTTGTTGTATCCTTCGTGATCGACTTTCAGGTTGTTCTGTGTTGCCAGCGTCTCAGTCAGTTCAATCAAGAAGCCGTAAGTCTGATGCAGATCGAACGCGTCTTCGCCCGAAATCACGCCGCTCGATTTTGCCTTTGCTGCCAATTTTTCAAAACGTGGCATCCCGCGATCGACGACGTCGAGAAACTGTACTTCTTCCAGCTTGATCACGCTGGAGACGGATTGCACAGTTTCGACGATTTCCGGATACGCATACTTCATGCCGGCAACGATCGCAGGCACCAGTGAATGGAGGAACGGCGTCTTTCGGCCCAGGAGATATCCTTCCATCGCCGCGCGACGCAGCAACAGACGAACAATGTAGTCGGCCTTGTCCGGCCCCGGATTCGCGCCTTCGTGGATGGCGAACGTGCAGGCTCGCAGATGGTCGGCGATGCGGCGACAGGCTCGACCCCAGGCAGCGTCGTATGTGTATTTAAATCCAAGGACATCGCCAGCAGCGATGCACATCGGTTTCAAAATATCGATCTCAAAGTTGCTCAACACGCCCTGCAGACACGACGCACAGCGTTCAAGTCCCATGCCGGTGTCGATGTTCTTCATTGGCAGCGGATGCAGATTGTTCGGCGGATCGCCGACACGATTGAACTGCGTGAAGACCAGATTCCAGATCTCCACGGGTTTTGCCGCGCCGGGAGCCAGATAGTAAATTTCCGAACACGGCCCGCAGACACCATCGGGGCCCTGTGAAGGAGATGACGCTGGCCAGAAGTTTTCGGATTCGTCCAGGCGACTGATGCGGTCTGCCGGAAGTTTGATTTCCTTGTTCCAGATGTCGAAGGCTTCGTCATCTTTCAGGTACACTGTGACGGTGAGTCGTTCCGGATCGAGCCCCAGCCATTGTTTCGTGGTTAGAAACTCCCACGCCCAGTGGATCGCTTCTTTTTTGAAATAGTCGCCAAACGAAAAATTACCGAGCATTTCAAAGAACGTATGGTGATAGGCCGTGATCCCGACGTTGCCAATGTCCCCCGTTCGCAGACATTTTTGGCTGGTCGTGGCTTTGGTGAATTCCAAGGGGCCGATGCCGAGAAACTGGTTCTTGAACTGGTTCATCCCGGCGGGCGTGAAGAGTACGGTTGGGTCATCCCTGGGAATCAGGACATCACTGGACCGACGTACGCAGCCTTTGGTTTCGAAGAATGCCAGATACTTTTCACGCAGTTCGTCAGTTTTCATATCGTCCGCAGCTCTGGCATTCTGGCCAGTCAAAACTATTTTGATGTGTCGTTGCCGCCCGATCACATTTCGGGCCTGTTTTTAGAAGTGGGGTATCTTAGAGGCACAAGGCGGTTTTGTCGTGTCTGGTTTGTTTGAGTCGCTGACTTTCCAATTTTGGCCGTAGGACCTACCGAAATCCGCGCCTGCACTCGTAGAAAAACTTGTACTCCGATCTCGGTCGCACTCTTTGAACTGGAGTGCTAACATTTCGAAGTGAGATTGTATTCCGATCATTCGACAAGGTGTCAAAATGCTTCCACTTCCCACCCATGTTGCGCGGCGAACATTTTTGCGAAATTCGGGCGTTGGAATCGGCTCAATGGCGTTGACGTCGTTGATGGCACAGCGAGGTCGGGGCGATCAGAACGGCCCGGGGCTGCAAGTGCCGCATTGGAACGGAGTCCTCAACCCGCCGCACTCGGCAGCAAAAGCCAAACGGATCATCTGGCTGTACATGGCTGGCGGGATGACGCATATCGACACGTTCGACAACAAGCCAAAACTCGCGGACCTCAACGGCAAGGAAATGCCGGAATCCGTGACAAAGGGGCAACAAATCGCGCAGCTGCAGGGGCAGAAACTGAACTGTTTCGCGCCGCAACATCCTTTCAAGCAATGGGGTCAATCGGGACAGTCGTTCGCTGAAATCTGGCCGATGCTTGGCGAAAAATGTGCGGACGATATGTGCATCGTGAGATCGCTGCACACGGATGCGATCAACCACGATCCGGCTCACACGTTTATGAACACGGGAACAATGACGGCCGGACGGCCGGCAATGGGGTCGTGGCTGCTGTATGGGCTTGGTTCAGAATCCGAAAGCTTGCCTGGATTTGTGGTGATGGTGTCCACAGGAAAGTTTGGTCAGAAGCAGCCAATTGCGGCCCGACAATGGCATTCAGGTTTTCTGCCTGGGCAGTTTCAAGGGGTAGAATTTCGTGGCACGGGCGATCCTGTGTTGTACGTCGGCAGCCCGAAAGGTGTGTCGCAACAGCAGCAACGTGATGTGGTGGATGCTGTGCAGAAGCTGAATGGCCTGGCCAATGCTCGTTACGATGATCCGGAAATCGCGACTCGCATCAGTCAGTACGAACTTGCGTTTCGGATGCAGTCCAGCGTGCCGGATCTGATGGATGTCAGTAGCGAGCCAGCTCATATCTTTGATCTCTATGGGACAAAAGGCGGCGACGGTTCGTTTGCATCAAACTGTCTGCTGGCTCGTCGATTGGCAGAACGCGGGACTCGGTTCATTCAGCTCTACCATCGCGATTGGGACCATCATGGTTCAGTGAAAGATCATTCTGCAGGGACTGCAAAAGAGGTCGATCAGGGCGTTGCGGCTTTGATTACGGACTTGAAGCAACGCGACATGTTAAAAGATACAATCATCGTGTTCGGCTCAGAATTTGGCCGTACACCGATGGCTCAGGGCAACGGGCGCGATCATCATCTGGCGGGGTTCACAATGTGGTTTGCCGGAGGCGGCTTTAAGCCGGGATTCAGCTACGGTGCGACGGATGAGCTGGGGTATCACGCTGTAGAAAACGTGGTTTCTGTACATGATGTGCATGCGACGCTACTGCATCAGATGGGAATCGATCCTGCTCGATTTACTTACAAGTTCCAGGGACTGGATTCAAAACTAACTGGCGTTGAGGAAGCAAATGTTATTCATGATTGGCTCGTGTGAATCTCCATGTGACAGGACGTGCGGTTACGGCTCCTTTGTGTTTCTTCTATCGGCCTGCATAGTGCTTTCCGCAGGCACATTGGTCGACGCTGATGAACCGACACGTGCCGACGATCCTGAATGGAAAGTACGCGTCAGTACCGGTGGCATTGGACGGTATGTGGCAGGCCGTTGGGGAATGACAAAAGCTGTAGCATTAAATGCAGGCACATCGACGCAATCAGGATTGGTCGTCATAACGCCTCCCGGTAGTGAGGGGCTGCAGTATGCAAAGACGATTACTGTTCCTCCGGGTGCCAGCTTTGAAACGAACTGGCCAGTTCGCGTGGGGGCAGCGCAGACAAAACTTTCGGATTTCGCGTACCTCGCATTTCCAGGCGGTGTCGAAGACGGATTGATTCACAGAAAAACGCATGACGAATTCCTTCCAAATTATTCCGGCATGGTGGATCTCAATCGCATGTTGGGATTGACGGGCTGTCTGTACGACCGAGATGAACCAACGGAACACATTGATGCGACATTGAATTTGCTTCGCGTGTTTCTGAAAACACGAACACAGGATCAAAAAGTCCTGACCATCAACGCGGATGACCTGAGTCGACAAAGCGAATGTCTGGAACCTTTAGATCAGTTGACTGTAACGTCGTCCCGTCTTCTTAACTTT
>JAYVNW010000941.1:0-10438 GCA_043758225.1 Candidatus Kuenenia sp.
TTGTTGATTGGGGAACCTTCCCTCACAAAGACGAAGAAAAGGGGGACTGGAAACTTGCCAGTTGGGCGGTGGACCAACTCGAAAAGCCTCACGACAAGCCATTTTTCTTGAGCGTGGGCTTTTTCCTTCCACATGTCCCGTGTTATGTGACAGAAAAATGGTACGACCTTTTCCCAGATGAATCGCTACAACTGCCTCCGGTGCTCAACAACGATCGAGCCGATACGCCGAGATTCAGCTGGTATTTGCACTGGAAGTTGCCGGAACCTCGACTGCGTTTTCTTCAAGAGCAGAATCAATGGAAGAATCTCGTACGCTCATATCTTGCGAGCACTGCTTTTGTTGATTCCCAAGTCGGCAGAATTATGGACGCCCTGAATTCCAGCTCATTTGCCGACAATACATTCGTTGTGCTCTGGTCAGATCACGGCTGGCATCTGGGAGAGAAGGCGATAACCGGCAAGAACACACTGTGGGAGAGATCAACGCGGGTTCCGCTGATATTTGCCGGACCGGGAATTGCCGCTCAGGCAAAATGTGATCAACCAGTCGAGCTTCTGGACATTTATCCGACACTGAGCAGCCTTTGTGATTTATCGGTACCAAAGAATCTTGATGGGCACACCCTTGCATCTCAGCTGCAAAATGCCACAACCGCTCGGGAATGGCCAGCAATTACCACCCATAACCACGACAATCACAGCGTCCGATCGCAAGATTGGCGTTACATTCGTTATGCAGACGGAAGCGAAGAACTCTACAACATGCGTAAGGATCCCAATGAATGGAAGAACGTCATTGAAGATCAATCTCTAGCATCGATAATTGCGTCACATAAAAACTTCCTGCCTGCTACCAACTTGAAGCCAGTGCCCGGCAGCAAACATCGTATCTTGCTGTACGACGCTGATACAGGGCGAGTCAACTGGGAAGATGATGACATCCTGCCAGGGGCATTAATTCCGGGAGTGGAGGATTAGGCGATGTGGATCAAAATCTGCGGTGTAACATCCGATGATGACGTTTCGGCGGTCACATGTTCCGGAGCAGACGCAATCGGCTTTAATTTTTTCCTGGGGTCAAAACGGTTTGTTTCAAACGAACGCGCTCGCGGTCTGGTTCAAGTGGCGAAACGGATTAGTGGGGATACTTCACCACTGGATCTCGTCGGTGTGTTCGTGAATTCACACGCTCAGGCCGTCAAAACTACTGTCCTGCAAACCGGCATCAACGTCATCCAAATACACGGAGACGAAACAGTAGAGCAAATCGCTGAAATTCATCGAGTCTGCCCCGATATCCCGTTGATCCGCGCGCTTCGCGTGCATTCAGAGAATTCAGAACGAATACACGACGAGACTGATCGCTTGCTTGCGAATGTTCCATTAGCCGCAATTCTGCTCGATACGTTTGTGGCGGGAGAATTTGGCGGCACGGGAAAACCCATTGATCTAGGTATTCTGCAATCTTATGGGGCCAAACTGAGACCTCGCCTGATTCTTGCGGGAGGTTTAACGCCTGAAAACGTACGTAATATTACGTGTCATTCGATTGTCTGGGGCATCGACACTGCTAGCGGTGTCGAGTCTTCTCCAGGCATCAAGGATGGTGTCCGCATCCGCAATTTTGTTAACAATGCTCGAAAGGCAAATTCAATCAGTAAGTACATTTCTCGCATTGGATCCCCTACTTCTTGAGGAAGCACAATAGCCCTTTACCAACGCGACATCCAACAAACGGCAAGGTGGAAAGATATGTCCCGTGTTGCATTTAGAGGATGTCTGACGGACAATCTGTACATATTCCATATTGATCAAATTTGTCCCAATCAGATCTTCCAGGGTGCAGCCGACTCATGTCAGACATTCAAAAAACGATTGTGTTGATCGAAGACGATCGAGACATTTCAATGACGATTCAGAGCGTTCTGAACGGTGCAGGTTATCGCGTTTTCGCAGCGAATAATGGTCAGGATGGGCGCCGGCTGATTCAATCGCAAAAACCGGACCTGGTCCTTACCGACATGATGATGCCGCGCATGGGAGGATTTCCTGTACTGGAGTTTCTGGCGGAAATGGCCGATGCTCCTCCTGTGATTATGATGACGGCGAACGAAGGCAGCCGACACAAGGCCTACGCAGAGATGCTTGGAGTTGTCGACTACCTTCGCAAGCCATTTGCGATGGAAGTGATGTTGGAATCCGTAGCGCGCGCAATCTCCGTCCGTTCACAGGAATAGCCTGCGGTTTAGAATCGCATTCGCGTTCACGCACAAACGACTTTTCTTCCGTGGTACCGGCACACTCAATCAAATTGGATTCAGGAATCTGCAATGTTGCACGCCGTTATCATGGCTGGTGGCAGTGGGACTCGTTTCTGGCCTCAAAGTCGCAAAAAGATGCCGAAGCAGCTGCTACGATTGGCGGGCAACCGTACCATGATTCAGCAGACTGCCGATCGCTGTCAATGCTGGGTCGATACTGCAAACATTTGGGTCGTCACAAACGATGTGCAGGCTGAAGCGACTAAATCGCAATTGCCCGAGATCCCGACTGAAAATGTGCTGCTGGAGCCTGCCGCCCGCAATACAGCGCCGTGTGTTGGCCTTGCCGCGATTCAAATTCTTGAACGTGATCCCGATGGAATCATGTTTGTGCTGCCGGCAGATCATGTCATCCAAACAGATGAATCTTTTGCGACCGCAGCGCGAAGAGCTGTTGATGTCGTTGAAGAAGATTTGTCGAGATTGGTTCTGTTCGGCGTAATTCCGACATTCCCGGCCACAGGCTATGGCTACATCGAACGCTGCGAAGCACTTTCGGATGCTACGCCACGTTTGTATCAAGTAAAAGCATTTCGCGAAAAGCCGCATCGAGAATTGGCAGAAGAATATCTTCGGGCTGGCCGCTATTTTTGGAACTGCGGCATCTTTTGCTGGAAAGCCCAAACCATCATCGATCTCTTAGAGCAGTTCGAGCCCGAATTGCATGCAGGTCTCATGCGAATATCCAAAGGCATTCGCGAGAACCAAACCCGGCAGGTGATTGCTGAAGAGTTCCCTGCCCTAAAGAGTATTTCGATCGACTACGCTGTCCTGGAACGTGCACAGAATGTCGTCGTCATTGAAGCCCCGTTTCAGTGGGACGATGTCGGTAGTTGGTTATCACTTCCACGCCTGAATGGCTGTGACTCTGAGGGAAACACTATTGACGGGGCATTTTGTGGCGTTGATACGCAGGGCTGCATCGTTCGAACATCGGACGATCATCTGATCGCAACACTTGGACTTCGAAACATGATTATCGTCCATACCGGCGACGCAACGCTTGTTGCCGATGCAGCACAAGCAGAACGAATCAAAGAAATCATGGGACAATTGGAAAAGCAGGGACGGGAAAATTACCTGTAAGGTATGCCGGCATAACAACTTCGATTCAATATTACTTTGCTCGCGGGGCCAGAACCCCCCATTGAGGAAGGCAAAAAATAAGCCCGGAACTCGATGAGTTCCGGGCTGTCAGGTTTTTATACACTGTAGATAAAAATCCTAGAGACCGGGGCTTGCCGGGGTATTGTTACTATTCTGTCCAGCCAAGTAGCCAGCCGCACCCGCCAAGCCACCCGCGAGCAATGCTCCCAGCCCGCCACCACCACCGATTCCTCCTCCACCGCCGCCGCCTCCGCTAAATCCACCACCGCCACCACCAGCGTATCCGCCACCGCCTCCCGGAAATGGAGTTCCAAGAGGTACTGCAGCAAGATTGTTAAGACCACCAACGCCACCACCGCACGCTCCACAGAACGCTCCACCATCTCCGAGTCCAACTGGACATCCGCTGAAGCCATCTGCAAGATTTAGTGAAGACTCAACCTTACGCACCGGGATAAAGTCTCCAGCGGCGGCACCTTCAACAGTATTGTCTTCGTAGTTTGTTCCAACAATATCTACACTGCTGACCAAGACTCCGTCTCTACCAGAAACAACAACACCGTGAACACCTGGTGTCAGATTGTTCGCAATGAACCCTCCATCGTTACCGACAACGGCAGACGCCACGCGAATACCATTTCTGACGAAATATACCGTCAGGTCGAGCACTTCACGCAGCCGACCAGTACGTTCATCCAGGAGACCTATTTCTCCGCGAAGCGTCCCATCGTTTTGCAGACGCACGCGTCGATGCCGCAGCACCGTTGAAAGTTCACCGGAACCAAATGGGAACTGTTGCTCATCTGCCGTCACAATACCCGAGAATCGCAGATCATGGGAATTCATCTGTGGAAAAATCAGTGCTTTTGCCGCAGCAACGTCGGCCCCTGAGGCCACTGCTGAGTCCATGTCGAGTTCCAGTTGAGATGCTTTGAGAGCATCATTCTCTGGAAGAGAGGTGTCGTGTCCAAACAGTACACAACTGAACAACATCAAGGTGTTTTCACCCTCAGCCCAGATTGCGACCACGCCTTCCGGCAGACCGGTGAATGAAAATCTTCCATTGGAATCAGTCGTCGTGTCACCAATGATTGCTCCGTGCTGAGCAAGACGGATGTTGATTTTTGCAGACGGAACTGGCTGCCCGTCTAAGTTACCGAGTGACGACAGTCTACCTTTGAATCCGCCGTTTTCATCCAGAATGACATGACTTTGCGAACTGTGTAGAATCTGAGCCTTGTCCAACTGTGTGGACGCACCGCCGATTGTAACCCCGCTTAAATCAGTCACATCAGGAACCGGCGTGGATTCAACAGTATCGAGACCAAATCCCGATGCCTCCTGTTGTGCCGCTGCACTTGCAGTAACATATATTGAGCCTGCAGTTACCGCAGCGGCCAAAGCCAGCATTACAAACGTTGAAATGAATCGAAGCGTTTTCATACAACTCGTACTCCTGTCAGTTTGCCCCGCATTGAAGATCGCGGAGAATGTTCTGCACACGCAGATGACCAAGATCGCATCCGAATTGCCTCGGAAAAGTCCCCAGACAAATTCACGACATATCCCTGTTAATCAGAATAATTCAACCGCCCAGTCAAGTCCACTGGATTACCCAGCTTTCTCAAGCTTTCAGCAACAATAGACGTGCAGACCTAATTATTCGCAGTCGGAAGTTAGCGTTTGCCCCGAGAATTAGCCAAAAACGAGATTGTGAATGCGAATCGTAACATGGAACGTAAATGGCCTGCGAGCGGCAATTCGCAAAGGTTTTCAAAAACACCTCGACGTCATTCAGCCAGACGTTTTGCTCCTGCAGGAAGTGCGTGCTCGGCCCGAACAGTTGCCTGCAGAGTTCCAGCAACCGGACGGTTGGCACGTCGTCTGGAACCCGGCCCAGCGTCCCGGCTACTCCGGCACTGCAATCTGGTCTCGAACTCCAATCAACGTCTTAAAACTGGCTTTGTCAGACAAGGACAATGATGATGAAGGCCGAATTATTGAAGCTGAGGTCGCCGGCATTCGTTTGGCATGCGTCTACCTACCATCCGGTTCTTCCAGCCCGGAACGCCAAACCGTGAAAGATTCATGGATGAAGAAATTCCGCCGCTGGACCACAAGTCGGCCCGCCGATACCCCAATGTTTTTTGGAGGCGACATCAATGTGGCCCACACGGAGAAGGATATCTTCTATGCAAAAGCCAATGAGAAGACTTCTGGGTTTCTGCCACACGAACGGGAGTGGTTCGGTGAAATGCTTGGATCAGGCTGGCACGACCTGGTCCGGGAACATCATGGTGATATTCAGGGACCGTATTCCTGGTGGTCCAATCGCGGCCGGGCCAGAGAACTAGACCGAGGCTGGCGAATCGATTACTTACTCTGCAATCCTGCAGCTCGTCCCATGTTTCGCTCGGCAACCATTCACCGAGAAGCGGCCCTTGAGATCAGTGACCACGCGCCGGTGTCGGTGGATATTGTTCATCGGGCGAAATAGACAACCTTCAGAATTCCCCAACCTTGTCATTCCCGTCGGGGCTTGCGAGTGCCTTAAACGTCAATGGATCGACGCTCTCCGAAATGAATCGGACTGATCCATCCGCAAGGAGCATGTTCACGCCACCTCGTCCATTGACAGGACCACCAAACTGATTCGATGCCGTGCCAAAACCGTTGGCCGGATCACGTCGATTTTCTGGATCTCCCCAAGCCATAAAACCACCCGAAACTTCTCCCGCGAGAATTGTGTTCGACGTGCCGTCCGTCATCTTATCGAATTTGACGCTTCCATTGTTCTTGAGAACCTGTGAGTTGCCAGCATAGTGAGATGCCCCAAAACCTCCGCCAACCAAAGAAGCCTCCGGGCCAATATTGGGATTGAGGAAACTTGGAATCACCATTTTGAAAAGTGGTTGATTTTTTGAGGCAGTCCACGGCTGGTTGAAGTCAATCTGGTTGTAAAGGGCTGCCTGCTCCACGAATGGCAGAATGCTTGTCATCCATGCGTTGTAAGGTTCGTTGTTCTTTGTATAGATCCCGCCCGGCGGGAACATGCTATAGACATCATGGTAGTTGTGCAGTGCCAAGCCAATCTGCTTGAGATTGTTTTTCGACTGCGTACTTCTGGCCGCCGTGCGTGCTTGCGAAACGGCGGGCAACAACAGTGCCACTAACACGCCAATCACAAGAACCATCACGAAAAACACGATGCCAAGGACCAGGAACACGATCGCTGTCGTGCTCATCTGACCACGACGATGAAGCAATGCGTGCATTGGTGACGAATGATGCCGTAGCATGGCGGTTTTCCTTCAATTGGCGGTATCGATCGGATCGGACTTTGGGAGCTTACCCGTTTGTTTGCAGTCCTGCCAGTATTCATGGTTCCATGTGTCACCGACAGTCGCGTTGACTTTGCGTCACAGAAAGAAATACCACGCCGCAAAGCATCCGGAATAGATGGTCAGCAGAGCGGCGCAAAGCGCCGCCATCCCGATGCGAAGAATCGGCGGCACTCGCTTGAGCACCTGGCCCCAGACCAGGTACGCAGGAATGACGGCTGCGGCATACCGACCCTGGCAACCCATGCAAAACTCTTCGGCTCTTCCAAGATAGCCGATCAGCAGCAGTCCGATCCCAAGGGCGGACTCACCATCAGTCAACCAGCGTCGCCGCCAACCCAGAATCAAAAGAACGGAGGTTATCGAAAAATAGACTGGATTCGCAAACTGCAGATTAACTATTGCCGTTGGCGAAACGGAGTGATTCTTCCAGTACGCGGAGGAATCGGCCATGTAATTGCCCCAGACGGGCTCCAGAGTGACCAACCGATACCAATGACCCAGCACACTCACTGGAGGACGCAGACAATAATTGGCCTGACCATGACTGAAAGCCAATGCGTCTCCCAACTGCCAATACTGAAACAGCATGAAGGCCAGAAGTCCGAATATGCTGAGCGGCAGCCAGAAACACCAGGAAAGCAATCGTCTGCTCCAGGCCTGGTTCTGTTCCATTTGATAAACAAATAGTGGGAGAACGAATATCACTCCCGCAAGACGAAAACCTGTCGCCACCCCTGCAAGCAGGCAGAGCCATTCAATTCGCCAACGACGCTGAATCCCAAGCAGAATTGTCACGATCAGCAGCAGGAAAGGAGCTTCAGAATAGGCCATCCGAAAAAAGAATGTTGTGGGGAAAAACGCAAAAGCAATCAATGACCAGTCGATCACTTCCTGGTCGTCCAGAAATCGGATCCGCAGATATCGATGCAATACTACAAATGTCAGGCAGAGCGACAGATTCGAAACCAGCAACAGCGCGGCGGCAGATGAAAGGCCCGTGGCCAATTGAACGAGTTTCGCGGTCAGGGGAAACCCCGGAAACGCGACGATGTTGGAGATTTGTTCACGGTCAAACGAATAACCGCTGTCCATGATCGACATGAACTGCCCTCCATCCCAGGCTGCAAACCGCTGCAACAGACAATCTTCCCCGTACGGTGCTGTTTGAGGAATGGGACGTCCTGGCTCAAATAGGGTGTAACCACAAACAACTCCCAAAAAAACAGGCAGGCTGCTCAAAAGATACAAAGTGCAGCCGACCCACAGGCTTCGCCAGAACTCCCGGACACCAATCGTCGGAGTGCGATTTTCTCCAGTCTCGGTAAGACCGTTCACTTTTCAGTATTCCTGTCGCGTGATCGCCTCCGGATCAACAGGATCACAGTGGCCAGCACGGCCAGTGAAATGAAAATGATGACCGGTAGTTTGCCTCGATCCAAGATCTTTGATTTCTGTCCGGGCCTCACCAGTTCGTCTGCCTTAACGGTCAGCGACTCCAGTCGAACGGAAAGCGGATTTGCCGCACCGCCTGTCTGTCCGTAAATCTGAGTCACAGCAATCGAATTTGTAGTAAAATTGACGCTGTGCAGTTCGACGAATGACTTTCCTGCATCTTCTGAGACGCGATAGTTCAATGTCGCGCCTTTTCGTTCCAACTGGAGAATCGCGGACGTTGCCTCAGTAACTTTGATGTCAGCCTTATGATCGTGTTTTCCCTCCGTGACGACATAGTTGTGCGTCACATACACCTGCCTGCCGTCGGTCATGACGACTCGCTGCAGGCTGGCACCGCGGTTGACTCCATCTTCCAGAAGGATCGTAATCCCGGTTCCATGTCCGCTTGTGGGTTTTGATACCTCCACCATGGAAACTGACGCCGTAATTACAAAATCCCCGATGAGTTGCTGCGGTAAACGAAGTCCGGAGTTTTCCGTATCCGGGGGAGAAATGGTGATACGCAGTCCGGCGTCCTCCGGGACGAGACATTTCCCGTTGCCCACGACACCAAACGCCGCCTGGTTGTAGTGGCTGCCGGTGAATGATTCTGAAAACTCATCAGCGGCGACATCCGAGGTCACGACTCCGAACATGACAGCAGCTACTGCGGCGAACGCGATGTTAGGAAAGCTAATGAAACGATGAAAGATGTTCACTTAATGTCGCTCCCGTTGGACGGCTTTACTCGGACGTACTCAGAAACAATGATCTCTCCCTCGAATGCGTACGGAGCGGGAAACTTCTGCTCCCTTTTCCACTGCCAAGGGAGACTGATCAGTGGCCGTGAATACCCCGCAGAAAATCCACTCGTGTCGATCACCCAGATTCGATCGGCGTCGATGTCCTGGATGGCGGAAAAATCCAGACGTTCATTTTGCTTCAGGATTGGACCTCCCGTGTAATGCACGACGTTCTGTGAGGTTGTACACAGCGTGATTCTGTCGAACGTCGTCGCATGATACCGCAAACTGAAGTAAATGCAGGGATGCAGGACAAGAATAGGATCGACGTTCGTTGCATTAGCCTCAACCCACGCCACCGCGCCTCGAGCGCCTGGATGGGAATCCAGTTGCAGTTGCGCGACGTAATTTCTATGGAGCCACAGGCAGTCGGCGGCAAACACCAGCGTCATCAGGAGCCCGGCGACTGGTTCCAGCCATTTTTGAGTCCCCCGCGCCACAGCAAGCAGCGAACTCACATGAGCCAGCACGAACAGTCGATAAGCTATGATCGAGGTCGATGTTGCCGAAATGATGATTGCCAAAAGGATCGGAACCGCTGTCAGGACGAAACCAAGGCGATCGACGACCTTGCCACGAATCTGCAGTCCGACAAGCAGCAGGACGGTCACAATCAGGGCGATACGTCCACGCTGGTCCTGCCATGGACCATAACTGTTCTCCGGAAACAGAACGCCATCCCACGCAGCCGCAAGCTGTCGCAGGCTGAACGGGGCAATCCAGTAGTTGGCCACCACCTGTGATCGCTGATGCAGCAGCGTCGGAACCCACGGAAGATAAAGCAGACATGCCAGACCCAGGGACATCAAACATTCACGAGCAGACAACTTCGCTGAAGAACCAGCCGTCTTCCAGTCCTGGTACAGCGTTGCCGACAGAAAGAAGAATGCCAGGGACACAAACGAAAACAGTCCGTAGTTGTGCGTGTACATCATCGCCGCCGACGTCAGACTGAATCCGGCCCACCACTTTCCGCGCCCCTGGCGACTGTGGAGTGCTCGTAACCCAAACAGCACGCACAGCAGAAACAGCAGCGTCAACAGTGAGTACATTCGCACTTCGCCCGACCAATGAATCTGGAACGGACTGGTGGCCATCAGGATCGCAAAACTGATTCCAAGCCAGGTTCCGTGATTCGCGGGTTCGTTGTCCGAGGCGTCCGGTTCTGCTCTTTCAAGTGGACTGGAACCACGCATCGCGGCCCGACCAACCAGGAACGAGACAAAGACAGCCGATGTTCCAAAGACAACCGACAGCAATCGCATGGCGACGAGCGTTTGCCCAAATACGCGGATCCATACCCAAAGCACGAGATAATAAAACGGCGGATGAACATCATTGGCGGTGCGTGCCATGACCTCTGTTAAACTGAATTGACTCGTGAGCGTCCACGAAAAAGCTTCGTCAAACCAGATCGAGCGGGCATT
>JAYVNW010000942.1:0-5129 GCA_043758225.1 Candidatus Kuenenia sp.
GGGTTGCTTTGAGAAAGGGTCAGGAACCTACAGCACGAAGTACCCTTTTCAGGATCTTTATCCGACGGTTCCTGACCCTTTTTCCAAAGCCCCAATATCATCCGAGAGGCAACGAAAAAAGCGGGTGAAGGGACTCGAACCCTCGACAACCACGTTGGCAACGTGGTGCTCTACCAACTGAGCTACACCCGCAATGGAAATGTTCCGATGGTGGAACACGACCAAATTGTAACGATTCCACCGTAAGTCAAAGTCCTGCAGTAAGCGACTTAAGAAAAAATGGCGGTTTCGAGAAGTCTTGCGTACTGCAAAACCTGCCCTTAGACGGCAAGAAAGAGGAAGCGTTTATTCACCAACTCTCCGATCACGTCCGATCGGGCGGCGAATTATGTCTGTTTTCGGTTTCGCGTCAACAGATCCGTAGCCAAATCCGAATGAAATCTATCCTCCACGACGATTCCGGATTGCCGAATTGCCACGTTGGACTTGTCCAACGGCCGATTCCTTACATTGAAACTTTAGCGGAGAGCAGTCGTTTCTGCCCCAGGCAATTGTGAAACCATCGTACAGCTTTTGAAAATTTGTCTCCATTTCACTACAGTTCGCCGCCAAAACATTATCTCTCAACGACGCTCGTGGAGTTGAGACAAGCACCGGCAAAAATCTCGACAACAGCAATCAGCACACTTTCACGTGCGTTATCGCTCAGGAGCACTCAGTTTCAATGGCTGATCAACATGTTCAACTGGTCGTATTGGGTGGCGGTCCTGGCGGATATCCGGCTGCGTTTGCCGCAGCAGACCATGGCATGAAAGTGGTTCTGATTGATGATGGTGTCAAACCAGGTGGTGTCTGCCTCAATCGCGGCTGCATCCCATCAAAAGCTCTTTTGCACGTCGCCAAGCTGATTAACGAAGCAGCTGAATCAGAAGCATGTGGTATCACATTTTCGAAGCCCATCATCAATCTCGACAAGCTGCGTGCATTCAAGAACAACGTTGTCAATGGACTCTCCGGCGGCATCGAAGCTCTGTGCAAAGCACGCGGTGTCGAATTGCTGAAAGGCCGTGGCACGTTTCTGAATTCAGATACTCTGGAAGTTAAAACTGCTGAAGGAACGACCAAAACACTATCATTTGATCATTGCATCATCGCCACCGGTTCACAGCCCGCGATTCCGCCAATGTTTGCTCTAAGCGACGATCGGATTATGGATTCGACTGGCGCGTTGGAATTAAAGGATATCCCCACGAAACTGCTCGTTGTTGGGGGTGGCTATATCGGTCTGGAAATGGGATCGGTCTACGCAGCTCTCGGCACAGAAGTCACCGTCGTGGAAATGACCAGTGGGCTTCTGCCAGGCGCAGATCGTGACCTTGTGACTCCGCTGCAAAAACGATTGGCTCAACAATTCAAAGCAATCCATCTCAACACCAAGGTCGCCAAACTGGAACCGACCCCGGCAGGAATCATCGCAAGCCTGGAAGGTGAAGGCGTTGAACCACAGCAGACCTTCGATCGAGTTCTGATTTCTGTCGGGCGGCGGCCAATCAGTCGCGGCCTTGGACTGGAATCCACCAAGGTTCAAATCGATGAAAAAGGCTTCATTAAGATCGACAGGAACCAACGCACAGCGGATCCGAAACTGATGGCAATAGGTGACGTGGCCGGAGAGCCCATGCTGGCTCATAAGGCGACACGTGAAGCAAAGATTGCAGCGGAAACTCTGCTGGGTGAGCCCGTTGAATTTGACAACATTGCCATTCCTGCTGTCGTGTTTACCGATCCGGAACTTGCCTGGGCCGGAATCACGGAAACCGAAGCCCGGGCTCAGGGAAAAGAATTCACAGTGCATCGTTTTCCGTGGGCTGCATCTGGTCGAGCACAAACGCTGGCTCGTACAGAAGGCCTGACGAAGATGATTGTTGAGCCACTGAAGCAGCGAATCCTTGGCGTCGGAATTGTCGGGCCCGGTGCCGGTGAAATGATTGCAGAAGCCGTACTCGCAATTGAAATGGGTGCCACAGCTCGAGACCTGGCAGATTCAATCCACGCTCATCCGACTCTATCTGAGACATTGATGGAAGCAGCCGAATCTGTGTTTGGTAATCCAACGCACCAGTTTCGACCGCCAAAGAAAAAATAGGCAGTCGCCATGCCACGTGGAACATATCACTCGAAATTGACTTTGTCGTAGACATCTTGTAACGCAAGCGGTTGAGTCAAACATTTGAGTTGCAACGACTTGTCGATTCCAATGACCTCGCGCAGCAACCAGAGCCCTTCGTCGGTGCGCGTATGGTGTTCCGCCCGAGCTTCATCCTGCCACAGGACCAGATATTCCTTTAACGAAGGAATCTGACGATAGTGCCCAAACTTGCCACCGCGATCAAAATCCGCCGTTGATGGGGAGAGAACTTCCACAACCAAAACCGGATTTGTAATCTCGTCGTCCGCATCGCCGTGCATCGGCGGGCAGACGACTGAAACGTCCGGATAGGCATGGTAACCCGTTGCCTCAATATGCACTCGCATGTCACTGCCATGAGCCTGGCATTCGTGGCCCTTTAGTATGCTCCCAATTGCGCCTGCTGTATTCGTTCCTACAAGACTATGCCGCCGCGTTCCTCCCGCCTGAGAAAAAATTTCACCGCGCCAAAACTCATGGCGAACAGTCTGCAGACGTTCCCATTGTATGTATTCGGCCTCAGTCATTTTTGGTAGTGATCGAGCGGCGGAATTCATATGTGTCTCCTGGAGTCCTCTATTTAAAACTGCAAATCAGTCGCTGATGCCTCCGGCAACTTCTTCGCCGCCCAGAGCTTCCAGACGCTTCAGCACGTCCTTGTACTCATAGTCCACAGCCAGAATTTCTCCGTAGTGATGTTCTGCCTGATCACGCTTTTGGTTCTTTTCGTAGATGCGGCCCAGATAGTAATGAGCCGACTTAAAAGGATCTGGCTTGTCGGTGCCGCTCAGACCATCGAGGGCTTTTTCAAATTGACGTCTCGCAAGATCCAGCTTACCGTCCTTCGCAAAACATTCACCCAGCATGACCAGCGCTTCAACCTTGATACGCGGGTCTGACACTGACTGCTGCAGCAAAGGGATCGCCTTGCCTGGCTCCTTATTCGTCATCAAACGTTGAGCAAGATCGAATTTTTTCTTCATATCATTGGGATGCAGTTCCACGCTGCATGTGAAGAATTCAATTTCTTTGACCAGCAAATCTTCTTTTAATGCCTTCGCCTTTTCGACCAGGCGTTCTTTCCCTGGATTTTTGCGAACCCGGTCTAGTGCTTCGCTAAGATCATTTCTGAGCATCGTCAATTGCAACTCGTGGAGCTGTTCGCGAATTTCAGCGTTGTTCGAAATCTCCAATGCTTTGTTGTACTGATCCTGAGCTTTACCGTATTGCCGTTCCTTAATATAGAGATCTGCCAGCTTCAAATAATGATTGAGATTCTTTGGATCTTTGCGAATGGCGTGCAACAAGTCTGCTTCTTCGGATTCGCCCGGAGCATCGGCCGCTTTCTGAACTCCCTTGCGAGCCTGGCGGTCAGCTTCGTATGCGTTCACTGGTGCCGTCGGCTGTTCAACTTTGACGTCGCGAGTATTCTCGGCATTGTCGTAACCGCCACGATCCATTGTCGATTCGGCGTCAATGCGACTCATCATGCTGCGAGCTTCGCTGTCGTTAGGGTTGAGCTTGTAGACTCGTTCGAAACACGCTCTTGCTGCTTTATAGTCGCGAAGTTCGAACAGCAGGAAGCCGAGACGTTTGTTGTATTCAATATTGATTTTGTCGTATTCCACCGCGCGCTCCAGCGCGTAGCGGGCGACGTTGTTGTTCTTTTGAGTCTGACAGGCTTCTCCCAGGTCGTACATCAGTTGAGCGTCCCAGGGATTGACGAGCAATCCTTCCTCTGCGGCTGCCTCAACACCTTTCCAGTCCTTCTGCATACGGCATTTCTTAATTCGGCCGCGAATCCCCATCAGACGCATGCCAGCCATTTTCGCGCCGGAACCGTTGTCGTTGAAGTTCTTGCGAATACAGCCGTGTTTTGACTGGCGATAAAGCAATAGTTCAGGCATCAGGGCGACACATTTTCCGAAGGCTTCGATTGCATAGTCCCAGTTTTTATGATTCATGGCCTCAGTGCCCTTTTTGAACCAATCCTGAGCCCCTTTTTCGCGTGGATCCATCGAATCAATACTTTCGTGTTATCTGCCTGCTGCCGAATTGCTGCGAATCCGGCTGACTCTCAGTCTTCACCGCACGATGAACCGCGAATTCCAGCGAATCCGCCAAAGCCTCCATCGGAACTGTACAGTGTACTGAAGCCAATTTAGCACAGTGCACCAGCACTCGCCACACCATTCACTTGTTCCGTCCGTGATAATTCATCCTGTCGCCGTTCGCCTGACGGCGTAGTTCGGCTACAGTCCCCGCCTATGCCACTCCTCAGCCTGAACAATTTGTCGTTTACTTACTCCAACCCCACTCTGCTCGACGGGATCACGCTGCATATTGAGCGCGGCGAACGAATTGGCCTTGTCGGTCGAAACGGGGCCGGAAAATCGACTTTGATGAAGCTCATTGCTGGCCTTTTGAAGCCGGACGATGGCTCGGTGGATCTGCAGGCCCGGGCCGTCATTGCGCGATTGGACCAGGAAGTTCCGTCCAAAGGAAATATGACGGCTTTTGAAGTCGCTGCCGAAGGATTCGGGCCGCTCGCGGATGCCGTCAGTAATTATCGCAACATTGGACATAAACTGCACGAAGGGATTGAACTTACCCCAAAAGAACTGCAGGCCTACGAAGACGCCAGCAACGCCCTGGCAGACGCCAACGAGTGGTCAGCTTCAGATCGCCTGGATGCGTTGCTGGATGACATGCAACTGCCCGGGGATGTAAAGTATGGGGATCTGTCGGCTGGTATGAAGCGTCGCGTCTTGCTGGCAGCGGCCATGATTCGCGAGCCCGATGTTCTGCTGCTGGACGAACCAACCAATCATCTTGACATCACCTCCATCATCTGGCTGCAGGGATTTCTGAAACGCTTCGACGGAACGTTAATCTTCGTCACCCACGACCGTGTCTTCCTGCAGGACATCGCCGATCGTAT
>JAYVNW010000943.1:0-1624 GCA_043758225.1 Candidatus Kuenenia sp.
CAGAATTCTTCGTACGTGAATTCGACGATGCGGTCGCCTGGAATGTCTTTGAGTTGCTCATCAAGTTCAGCTTCGATCTGCAGCACCTGATCGCAAACATCATCGACATAGGACAGCGGATCAGCAGTCATGTTGGACGATTGACTGTGCAGTCCCCAGCCGACGGATTTGTCGCCCTGAACCTGCATGCGAGCATTGATCAGCGATTGAGCCACCAACAGTGGATTTCGTCGCACGACCGCAATCGTGGCCTGCGGAATTGCTCGACACAGCAAATCCATGCATCCGGTGTTGCGATTGTTCTTGTTCAGGAACGGCTTGCCGAATGTTTGACACCAGGCACTGAAAAACTGGCCCAGGGAATTTTGCTCGGCGACAGTCAGGTCCGTACGAGGCACATACCGATCGTCGCCCAGCCAGTGATTCCAGACACTGAAGCCATCGTTCGGTCCATTCAGTCCGGCGGTCTGGCCGTAGAAGTTTTTGAAATCCGCCGACTGTCGACGCGGCAGCCAGCGAAACATTTTTGTTGCGGCCAGGGGAGCTTTGGGAAACAGTGACGTTAGATTGCTGAAGTAAGTCACATCCATGTAGCGGGCAAGCGTCTGATAGACGAGCGTTGTTCCGCTTCGCGGAGCTCCGACAACCAGAATCACCGGAGCTACAGTCGGTGGAGTTGATTGACGAAGTCGTTGTTCACGTCCAGAAAGCAGGCTGTCGAGAGGACGTGAAATCAGACGCATGCCTTCATGGATCAGCGCCGAATAGGCCGCACGTTGTCCTGATGTCAGCATCCGAAACAGTAGACCGAGTGGGTTCTTGAAATTCTTTGATGGGACGATGATTGTTGCCATGAGTAACTTTGCTGGATCACGATTCACAGGGTCAATAGAGAGAAATCGAGGCTGCTGACCACACTTTGACTTTAACTCTCACCCCCAAGGCATGAGGTTGCCAACTGCTGAAGTCGGCGACTTCTGAACGATCACAGTCCGAAAAAAAGACGATGTGGTTTTTCTGCCACATGAAGTGTTGCTTTTTGTCAACATTCCAGCCTTGGCGTGTTGCGGCCATTCGACAAGCAAATTGCCAGCGATTACGAGCCCATCGGATGTCGAATCAATCGATGTGCACCTGAAACGACTGTGGCATTGCCTGGCCGGATACGTGAGGCAATTCACCCCAATTAATCGACGCTTTGCGTGAAATGCAGGCAGCCACTTGCATGCGAGCTCCGTCGCGTGATAATGTCATATTATTCAGCAGATCCCCAAAGACCTTAAATTGCAATAATTTTGCCGGGATCGTCGCTGAATTTCGTCATTGCAGTCGTGTTTAACGGAGCGGTTCGCATGTCTCTTTCACATCAGTTGCCTGCCAGAGCACTAGTCGTATTTTCCAGCATCTGCCTGGCTGTTTTAATCGGCTGCGGTGGTGAAAGCGAACCTGCAACAACCGATGCGTCATCAGCAGGAAGTGCGCCCGCTACCGACTCGACGGCTATGCCCGGCATGTCCAGTTCGCCTGATATGGGAAGTTCAATGCCGGGCGGATCTGGCAGCCCTGCCACGACGATGTCCAGCGCACCGGGAATGGGTGGGTCAATGCCAGGCGGTGGAGGTGG
>JAYVNW010000944.1:0-1704 GCA_043758225.1 Candidatus Kuenenia sp.
GGCGGAGCGACGGGTGTACTGTACGCCCGTCGCTCCGCCGACGGGATTTACACGGTTGATAAGGTAAGAGACGACAAAAAATGGACCGCGCTTTCATGGATGATATCGCCGCTTTTCCATTGCCCTTTTGCCGGGAGCCAATGAGTTCCATCAGTCATATGCTGGGTGCGTTCGTTTTTGCAGTCATGGCCATTTTGCTGATTCGGCGCGGCCGTGGTGATTGGGTCAGAACGTCGAGTCTTGTGGTGATGGCAGCTTCGTCGGTTTTACTGCTGATCCTGAGCAGCGCGTATCACCTCGCATGGCCTGGACCAACACGTGATTTTCTGCTGCGTGCCGATGTGGCGGGAATCTTTCTGTTGATCGCCGGAAGCATGACTCCCGTGCACGCGATTCTGTTCACCGGCCGCTCGCGATGGTTAACCCTGATCGGAATCTGGTCCATCGCCATCGTCGGAATTCTCTTCAGAATGATCTTTCATCAATGGGTCTCCGACGCTGTCGGTGTCTTGATCTTTTTAATCTGTGGCTGGGGGAGTCTCGCCACCGCAATTGTGCTTTGGCGGCGATTTGGATGGACCTTTATTAAACCCGCAGTGTTCGCCGGGGCATCCTATACGCTGGGCGCGATCGTGCTCCTGTTTCACGGTCCGACGATCATTCACGGCATCATGGGGCCACACGAACTCTGGCATATCGCTGTACTCAGCGGCCTTACGATGCATTGGCGTTTCGTATTTCAGTTCGCATCGGGTCTGCAGATCAGCAGACCGCGGCTTAAAGTAATCCACTATCAACCAGCCACTCGCGAAGCCGCATAGGCCAGTCGCCAGCGGCGTTCGTAGAATCAGGCCTGAATCCAAATCCATGTCCCGCGTTCGAATAGATATGCAGCTCAGCCGGCACTTTGGCTTCCTTGTATTTCAGATACAACTGCGCCATACCAAGTGAGATATCGTCGCGGTCGTTGGCCCCCAGGGCGATGAACGCGGGCGGCATGCCGGATTTCACAGTAAACCGACGCGAACTACCAGGATAAATCAGCACCTGAAAATCCGGACGGCTGCCAACTGTGTCGATTTCATTCGCGGCGAGTTTATCGCCGTTGTCGGAATCCATCGCGGCCAATGCGGCAAGTTCACCACCGGCGGAGAAACCGAGAATGCCGATCCGGTTCGGCTTGATATTCCATTCCTTCGCGCGACTGCGGACCATCCGAATGGCTCGTCGAGTGTCTGCCATCGCGTGCTCATCAACCGTGTATTTCGAACCTTCTTCACGAGCCAGACGATAACGCAGTACAAACGCAGCGATGCCCTGGTCAGCAAACCACTGCGCCAGACTGTCGCCTTCGTGGCCCAGGCAGAGGACTCGATGACCGCCGCCGGGTGCGATAATAATTGCCGTACCAGTCGCTTTGTCAGTTGCCGGTAGAAACGGTGTGATGGACGGATTGTGGACGTTGGAGACGTTGTTCTGTCCGGGCTTTGCGTCCACTTTCTCCGGCTCGCTTGCTCTCGCTTCAAACCCCGGTGCACCATTCGGCCACAGCGGAATCGCCTTTGACTCAGCTGCAAACACCGTCCCTGTGCAGAGAGTTGCCAGCATGATAAAGTGACGAACGACGCTCAACATGCGTTGGATTTTCATCGTGTACTCATTTGTTTGAGATGCGGTCTGCGGGAAGGTCGGGCACGGGTTGAG
>JAYVNW010000945.1:0-1759 GCA_043758225.1 Candidatus Kuenenia sp.
CGACTACTTCAGTTCGGCAACTCACGTTGGTCTCACTGCCACGCCGAAGGAAACCGAAGACGTCTCCAACAGCCACGACTTCGGCGAACCCGTTTACACATACTCGCTGAAGCAAGGCATTGAAGACGGCTTCCTCGCGCCGTACAAAGTGATCCGCATCGACTTTGACAAAGACATCCAGGGCTGGCGTCCGTAAACTGGTCAAATCGAAATGCACGGCAACGTGATTAAGGATCGCATCTACAACCAGAAGGACACGGACCGCAATCTGGTCATGGAACAGCGCACGGCCCTCGTCGCGAAAAGGTCACGGAATTCCTCAAAGCGACCAACCGCTTCGACAAGACGATTGTGTTTTGTGACGACATCGACTACGCCGAACGCAGGCGGCAGCCGCTTGACAAGTTCGGCACGCCTGTTGAAATCGTTTGTCTGTTCGGTGGGACAGACCAATACCAGACCGCCCTCAAAGAACTCAAATCCGCTTTGTATACACTCGTTAAGTGATTCCGGGAATTGTTTGCACATCCTTGGCAATTGCCAAAAGCCTTGTTTTGACGTAGAATCCTTGCATGAGCATCACATCTAAACTCACCGCCAAGAATCAGACAACGATCCCCAAAGTCGTGATAGAGGCTCTGCAGATCAAGCCTTCGTCCATGCTGCTCTATCAAATTGAGCCAGACGGACGTGTTTTCCTGAGTGCCAAGTCTGCGACATTTGAGGAACTTGCCGACACTTTTCCCAAAACGCGGCCCAGAAAGCCGGTGTCCGATGAGCAGATGAAGGAGGCCGTTCGGTCTGGTGCGGTGCAGCGATTCAGAAAGTCACAATGATGATTGGACTCGATTCGAATGTCCTGGTCCGTTATCTGACTCGGGATGACGAAGCTCAATACCGAGCGACCATGAAACTGCTGACTCGCAAAGCTGCCCGATTCTTCATTGCTGATCTCGTACTGGTGGAGACAGACTGGATTCTGTCGAAGTTTTACAACTGGACGCGAGACGAAATCGCCGACACCTTCGCTCGGCTGTTACAGGTGCATAATCTTCAATTTGAAGACGAAGACCGAATTCGACATTCACTCTCGGCCTTCCGTCGAAGTGCCGATCTATCCGACGAACTGCTTGTGGCCATGAGCCGCAATCAGGGCTGCGGCGAGTTCGCTACCTTCGACACAGCAATCGCGAAACGCCACACGAAATTCACCTTTGTTCCCAAGGAGTGACCGCGTCAGCATCGGGTTCGTTATCCACGTCGAAACGCCGAGTCAGCTGTTTCTGAAAACTGAAAACTTCCACATGCCCCTCAGCTCCGCCACCATCAAATCCATCCAGGACATTATGCGCAAAGACGCCGGTGTAGACGGCGACGCACAGAGACTCGGGCAACTAACATGGCTCTTCTTCCATCGGGAGCCAAGTCGTACAACAAAACAAAACCCATCCGCATCGAAGTATTCGACGCCGAAAGAACCTGGCGGTTTGGTGAGCAACCGAAGAAGAAGGGCAAAGCTAGAGTCGCAGCATCACCGCATGACGCGAGTTTCTTCACCAACCGCGTCGAATCTCCCCAGGCTTGGCGAGTCGCCATTGAGCAGATTCAGGCCAACGGCCACAACCTCGACATCAAAAAAACCGCGAGACCAGCGAAGCCCATGCTGATCCAAACGAGTTGCTCGCTGACTACTAAGTCCTGATGACCGAATAGCAACAGACTCGCGACCGAGTGTAAGGATGAATTATTTCAAGCCTTA
>JAYVNW010000946.1:0-12574 GCA_043758225.1 Candidatus Kuenenia sp.
GCCAGACCGTGAGTCGTCTTGTCGCCATCCAGAACCTGAATCTCGTGACGGTTCTGCAAATAGACGCCGCTGTTGCCGCCTTTCTTTGCGATCAAAAACTCGATGTGCAGGCGGAAATCGCGGTACTGCTTCTTCGTGACAATATCCGCCGCACCGAAGCGTCCGCCAGCCGCCGCTGGGTCATCCGTCATCACAGCGTTTCCGCCATCAACTGGGTCGTCAACGATTTTCCACTTGATCGGCATCGCGGATTTGAAGCCAGGTCCTTCCCAGTAGATCCATTTTTCGTCGAGCATTTTGCGGGAACCGTCGATGAGCATTTCCGCTCCTTCAATCGGCTTAGCACCAACGCCAACGTCTGCGCGTGCGTCAATTAAATAGGCATGAATCACGCACAATACGGCGGCGGACAGGATCACTCGACGAAGGTTGGTCATGGGGCTCTCCAGGAAGGAAAAGGCAGGGAACCTGAATTGTTGCTGGGATTTGCCGCGACTGCAACCAACCGGTATTGCATTGCGCCAGTCCTCTCAACGGACGGCGGTGTCGTCGCTTTTACGGCAGAAATCGGATACTCTTTGACAGCCGCTGTTTGTGATAACGGACTCTCGGATATCCAGGATCAAGGCTCAAATCGCGTGAACAGGCTCAACTCAACCCGACGTGGCTTCGTTGGCTTCGCAGGCAATTCACTGACTGGAACTGCATTAGCTGCGATGCTGATGCGTCATCAGTCGGTTCGCGCGGATGCTGTTGCCGGTGAGGCTGCTGGTTTGCCACATCATAGTCCGAGGGCCAAACGTGTCGTTCATCTTTGCCTGTGCGGCGGTGTGAGTCATATCGATTCGTTTGACTACAAGCCGGAACTCGAAAAGTTCCATGGCAAATCGTTGCAGGCCGATGAACGACCGGCGACTTTCTTCAATCAGATCGGCTTAATTCGAAAGAACGACTGGGAGTTCAAGCAACGTGGCGAAAGCGGATTGTGGGTCTCGGAGTTATTTCCGCATCTCGCAGAAGTTGCAGATGAATTGACAGTCATTCGATCGATGGTCGCGGACTCTGCGAATCATACGCCAGCGACGTTTGAAGAGAATTCCGGATTTCGTCTGAACGGATTTCCCGTGACGGGATCATGGATCTCGTACGGACTTGGCTGCGAAACGGACGAGTTGCCATCATATGTCGTGCTGCCGGATGCGCGTGGATTGCCGGCAGGTGGGACGATCAATTGGTCCAACGGGTTCTTGCCAGCGCAACATCAGGGCGTTGCGTTCCAGACTATAGGATCCGCGATTCATGACCTGTTTCCGGCGCGGGAACTTTCGGAGGCGCACGAAATCGCCAGTCGCGAACTGCTGGCCAAAATCAATCGCACGCATCTGGACAAAGTCGGCAGCGAGGACGCACTTTTGGCACGCATGCGAAGCTATGAACTGGCAGCCAGGATGCAGTTGGCGGTGCCGATGGTGACAGATCTCAACCAGGAAACCGCCGCGACGCGAACTATGTACGGACTGGACGATGAAGTCACAGCCGACTTTGGTAGTCGTTGCCTGCTCACACGTCGCCTGCTTGAAAAAGGCGTGCGGTTTGTACAACTGTTCTCCGGAGGCTCATTCGGATCGCCTCGCATCAACTGGGACGGGCACGAAGATGTGAAGGAGAATCACACACGCGAAGCAGGTCGACTTGATCAACCCGTCGCAGCGCTGCTTCGCGATCTTCGTGAACGTGGAATGCTGGACGACACGCTGGTCTTGTGTACGACGGAATTTGGACGCACGCCGTTCACTCAATCCGCGCTCGATCAAATCGGAGCTGGTCGCGATCACAACATGTACGGGTTTTCAATCTGGATGGCCGGTGCCGGGCTTAAGCACGGCATGGCCTATGGTTCAACCGATGACATTGGCTGGAAAGCCGTTGAAAACCCGGTTCACTGGTACGACTACCACGCCACCGTGCTGCATCTACTCGGCATTGATCATGAACGTCTGACCTATTACCACAACGGCATCCAGCGGCGTCTGACGAATGTGCATGGCGAGGTGGTGCGGGAGATTTTGACGTAGGACGGGTCTCCAGACCAGTCCTGACACAAAACCCATCGGGTCATGATGAGACACAACTGGATTCCCGTCCAAAGGCGTCGCCACTTTACTTGCTTTGCACAAATACCCGCAACCGCTTCGAGGAATAATTTCCGCCGTTGCCGGAGAACGTCCAGTCACGAGTCTGACCAGTGCTGTTGCCGATTCCGATATCGGCGGCATTTCCAACGACCCAATGATTGATCGCGAACAATGTCTGACCAGCGGCCAGGTTATGGATCTGCATCGAGCCATAGCCGTCCAACGGCGGGAACTTTTCGTCACCAAAGTCGTAGACAGCATCCGACGTGTCTTTGCCTCCGCCGCCATTGGCGACTCCATAATTGTCCGGCCAGAATTCAATATTACCGCTCGCAATGTTGGTTCCCGTCGTGATTTCCTTGCGTTGAATCACGTCGCGGGCTGATGCATCGCCAGTAATTCCGCAATCTGCACGGCGTTCGTCGCAGCGCCTTTGCGGAGGTTGTCCGAAACGCACCAAAACGTGATACAGTTGGGATGCGAAATGTCTTTGCGGATTCGACCGATAAACACTTCGTCGCTGCCATCACAATTCGATGGCATGGGATACTGTCCAAGTTCAATATTGTCGACCACTGTGATGCCTGGCGTCGCCGTAAACAACTTTCGAGCTTTCTTAACGGACAACGGTCGTTCCGTTTCTACATTCACTGTTTCGCTGTGGCAGTTTGAAACGGGGATGCGAATGCAGGTCGCGCAGACCTGAATGGATTCGTCGCCAAGAATCTTCCGAGTCTCGTAGACCATCTTCATTTCTTCACTGGTATAGCCGTTATCTTTGAAGCCGCCGATCTGAGGAATTGCGTTGAATGCAATTGGATGCTTGAAGACCTTGTACTGATAGTCCGCGTTATTCAAAGCCGCTCGACTTCCGTCAATCAGATCCGCAGTGCCCTGAAGTCCCGCACCGCTGGTGGCCTGATAAGTACTGACAATAACACGGCGAACTTTCGCGGCATCGTGCAGAGGTTTCAATGCCAGCACCATTTGGGTTGTTGAACAATTAGGACTGGCGATGATTCCCTTCGCATCAAGTGCTGCCTGTGGATTGATTTCCGGAACCACAAGAGCCACATCCGGATTCATGCGCCAATAGCCGGATTCGTCAATGACTTTGCAACCGGCTTTAATGGCGGATGGGAAATATTCTGCTGCTGTTTCGTCCGGCGTACTTCCGATCACCAAATCGATGCCTTTGAAGCAGTCGTGCGTCAATTCTTCCACCGTGATCCTTTTGCCTGCGAAGTCGATCACTTGCCCTGCACTGCGTGCCGATGCCAGAAAGCGGAAATTCCGGGCGGGGAAATTACGTTCAGCCAGCAATTGCAGAATAATTCGCCCAACGGCACCAGTCGCGCCGACAACGGCTACGGTGTTAAACACAGATCAAACCTTTCGAGGAAAATGAGGGGGCATTTGTTGACGCAGGAGTATACAAATTGTTTAAGAACAATCCGCTTCAATTGAACGAATTCCCGAAACGGCTTGCATGATAAATGCCGCAGATTGATAATATCTGGTTCGCGGGAAGACATCAGGCACGAAACGGCAAGCGGGGACGTGAGTTCCCGAGGTTATTTGCTGTCGGAGCGGTCATCAGGGGATTAACATCACCCGCTCGCCAAACTTAAACTCTCAAATTGAAAGCGCCCACACGATGCGTCGATCCTGCATCCTTTTGATTCTTTGTCTTGGAATTCACGGCGGCCTCACAAATGCAGAAGAATTGCCTGGAATTATTAAGGAGAAACCGGCCGATAGCTTTTCGGTCAAGACTGACCAAGGTTGGATGGTTCCATACGACGCGAAGATTCCAGGCACGGAGATCGTGTTTCGCATGATGCCAATTCCTGGCGGTGAATTCACGATGGGAAGCCCCATTGCTGAAGCCGACCGCAAAGCCGACGAGGGGCCTCCGCGAAAAGTCGTTGTGGAACCGTACTGGATGGCGGAATGCGAAGTGAAGTGGGAAGAATACAAGTTGTTCATGCAGCTGTATCGTTCGCTGAAGGAATTTGAAGAACGTCGAATCCGCACGGTCACAGATGCAAACAGGATTGATGCGGTAACAGCTCCAACTCCGCTCTACGAACCAGACTTTACATTTGAATACGGCGAAGATCCAAAGCAGCCAGCAGTTTCCATGACTCAATACGCCGCCAAGCAATATACCAAGTGGCTGTCTGCAATCACGGGTCAACAGATTCGTTTGCCTACCGAAGCCGAGTGGGAATATGCATGCCGAGCTGGCAGCACGACGGCATATTCTTTTGGTGACGACGCAACGAAACTGAGCGAGTACGGCTGGTTCGCAGACAACACAAACTCTGAAGGCACAAAGCAGGTTCGCCTCAAGAAGCCGAATGCATGGGGTCTTTACGACATGCACGGCAACGCGGCTGAATGGTGCATTGATGGATACGGACCATATGCCGCGTCCGAAAAACCGATCGATGCCGCTGCGGACTGGACTCGCACCGACAAACCAGATCCACGTGTTGTCAGAGGCGGAACGTGGGAATTTTCAGCCGCAGAATGCCGTTCTTCCGCGCGCCTTGGGTCGAACGATCTGGAATGGAAAGCCTACGATCCCAACCGCCCACGCAGCCCATGGTGGTACACGACTGACCCGGCACGTGGTGTTGGTTTCCGCTTGCTAAGGCCTCTGAAGCCGTTGCCGCGCGAAAAAATCGAAGAGTTCTGGAAAATCGACAGCGAGGATATCGAATTCGATGTTGATGACAGAATTCGTGGCGGTCGTGGGGTGTTCGGACTCGTCGATAAAGAACTGCCTCAGGCAATTTTGGACCTGCAGAAATAATAGAGCGACGCTGTTCGGCGGATTTCGGGTTAAGCAAAAGACCCGTCCTGCGTTAGTTTTTTTTATCAGGACGGGGTCTGGAGACCCGCCCTACAGAAAATTGGTGAATCCATGCCAGCTCAAATCTTCGATTCCATCGCGTCCCTCCGTGGCGGTTTCCTGCGACGGCGATTTCTGAAAGCCGCTGGACTGCTCACAGCAACAGCAGGTGGCATCGGACTTCGCGAAGTTATGGCGGAACAGGCAGAAGTGTTGGGAAAGCAGGGCAAATCTATGATCTTGCTCTGGATGCAGGGCGGCCCCAGCCAGTTCGAAACATTTGACCCGAAGCCCGGTCACGAAAACGGCGGCCCTACAGAAGCCATTGAGACTGCAGTCCCCGGTATCCGCATCGCAGACAATTTTCCAAACGTCGCGAAGATGATGGCCGACATCGCCATCGTTCGTTCAATGACCAACAAAGAAGGCAGCCATCCGCGCGCGACATATCAGCTGCACACAGGATATGTCCCTGCAGGAAGTGTCAAACATCCCGCGTTTGGATCATGCATCGCTCAGCAGATAGGTCGAATCGATTCGCAGTTGCCATCCTTCGTTTCCATTGGCGCAACTCAGGGCGCCGGCTTTTTGGGTATGGACTACGAACCGTTCGTTGTGGGACGTCCGGGACAGCTGCCAGAAAATGCAGCGATCAGCGTTGCGAAGGATCGTTTTGATCGCCGCACAGAACTTCTGTCGAAGCTAACTGCTGAATTCGCACAGACAGAATCTGCGCAACTGGCCGAAACGCATAAGTCACTCTACGCAAAAGCCTCAAGACTTGTGCTGACGCCGGAGATGAACGCTTTTGATATTTCGTCCGAGCCGCAGGCACTCCGCACTCAATACGGCGATTCAAATTTCGGACGTGGATGCTTGCTGGCTCGACGATTGGTCGAAAAAGGCGTCTCTTTTGTAGAAGTTCGGTCCGGCAACTGGGACACTCATCAGGACAACTTTGAAGGTTGCGCTCGAAACGCCGGCGAAGTCGATCCAGCCGCTGCAGCACTGCTCAGCGACCTGAAAGATCGCGGCATGCTGAAGGATACGCTGGTGGTGTGGATGGGTGAATTTGGTCGCACGCCGAAAATTAATCCTCGGGAGGGTCGCGACCACTATCCGCGGGTCTTCAGCATGATGATGGCAGGCTCCGGTATTCGCGGTGGTCAGGTTTATGGAGCCAGCTCGGCCGACGGAACTGAGGTCGCAGAAAACGCCGTCGCTGTGCCCGATCTGCTGCGAACGATCTGCAAGGCACTGAACGTCAACGCGGACCATGAAAACATGAGTCCCCAGGGTCGGCCGCTGAAAGTTGTCGATGGCGGTAAAGAAATCGCAGCACTGCTTTCCTGATGCTGGCGGCATTGAAAAACGCACGTTGACCTGTCACAACTCGCGTCGCATAGATTTCAACTGATGCGATTCTGCAGGACCGGACTGAAATCCCGTCCTGCACCAACAATCAACGACTACGATTTTCAATCAGGCGCAGGATCTCATGGTTCAGGTGAACGAAAACTTTCTGAAACTTAAAGCTGGCTATCTGTTTCCGGAGATTGGACGTCGAGTCACGGCGTTTTCGCAGGCGAATCCATCGGCCAGAATTATTCGACTGGGAATCGGGGACGTCACTGAACCATTGCCGCCCGCTATCATCAATGCCATGCACGAGGCCGTCGATGACATGTCGCGTCGCGAGTCATTTAAGGGTTATGGCCCGGAACAGGGCTATGCGTTTCTTCGGGAACCTATCGCACAGCACGACTTCGTATCACGTGGAATTGATATTTCGGCTGACGAGATTTTCATCTCCGATGGTTCCAAATGTGACTCTGGCAACATTCTGGACATCCTTGGCGCCAGCAACCGCATTGCAATTTCAGACCCTGTGTATCCGGTTTACGTAGACACCAACGTCATGGCTGGACACACCGGCCCCGCAGATGCGAGCGGCCGATTCGCAGGACTCGTCTATCTGCCTGGTAACGAAGCAAACAACTTTGTCCCGGATTTACCATCGGTTCCCGTGGATTTGATTTATCTCTGCTATCCAAACAATCCCACAGGCACCGTAGCGTCAAAAGAAACGCTCAAGCGATGGGTGGATTACGCGCGAGCTAACAATGCATTAATTCTTTTTGACGCAGCCTACGAAGCCTTTATTTCGGATCCGACAATTCCGCACAGCATCTACGAAATTGAAGGTGCGAAGGACGTCGCGATCGAGTTCCGTAGTTTCAGCAAGAGCATCGGTTTCACGGGCGTACGTTGTGGTCTGACTGTTGTGCCGAAGCAACTCATGGGCACGACGGCATCAGGTGAAAAAGTTTCACTGCATCAGCTGTGGAACCGTCGACAGTCCACAAAGTTCAATGGAGCATCCTACGTCGTTCAGAAAGGTGCAGCAGCAGCGTATTCACCTGAAGGCCAGGCTCAAATGCGAGGTCTGATAGACTTCTATATGGCGAACGCGAAACTACTGCGTGAAGGTCTCAGTGAAGTCGGAATCAAAGTTTTCGGTGGCGTGAACGCACCATACGTGTGGCTGCAAACCCCAAACAATCTTTCCAGCTGGGATTTCTTTGATGTTTTGTTGAGTAAAGCTCATGTCGTCGGCACCCCCGGCAGCGGCTTCGGTGCAGCCGGTGAAGGATATTTCCGCCTGAGTGCATTCAATAGTCGACAGAATGTTGAGGAAGCTCTGGCACGGATTTTCAAAGTGATTTAGCGTACTGCCTTCAGTTCGCCACTGCTACTGCGTACTTAGGTCTCCGCCATGAAGGCTGCTGCTTTTGAACAGTTTCAATCACCACTGCATGTGCGAAACTTGCCCGATCCTGTTCCGGATACCGATGCCGTAATCATCGCAGTCGGAGCCTGCGGCTTGTGTCGAAGCGACTGGCACGGCTGGATGGGACATGATTCTGATGTGCATCTGCCACACGTGCCCGGCCATGAACTTGCCGGCGAAGTTGTCGCGGTCGGACGCGACGTCCGTCATTTTTCTATAGGGCAAAGAGTCACGGTGCCTTTCTGTTGTGGTTGCGGAACCTGCGAACAATGCGTCTGCGGCAACCAGCAAATCTGCGACCGCTACACGCAACCGGGTTTCACGCAATGGGGTGCGTTTGCAGAATTTGTTGCGATCCGACATGCAGATGTAAATCTTGTCTCGCTGCCAGATGAAATCGATTTTGTGACTGCAGCCAGCCTGGGCTGTCGATTTGCGACTTCGTTTCGAGCGGTGGTAGTGCAAGGCCGAACTCAGCCAGGGGATTGGGTTGCCGTACATGGCTGTGGCGGTGTTGGATTGTCTGCGATCATGATCGCTGCCGCTCTGGGCGCACACGTGATCGCTGTCGATATCCGCGACGATCGACTTGATCTGGCACGTCGCTGCGGAGCTTCAATTGTCATCAATGCGTCATCAGTCGAGCCCGCATCAGCAATCAAAGAGGCCACAACTGGCGGGGCCCATGTTTCAATAGATGCCCTGGGCAGCCACACGACTTGCAGGAATTCCATCAAGAGTCTACGAAAACGAGGACGTCACATTCAGATCGGCCTGATGCTTGGTTCCGATGCCGATCCTCAAATCCCCATGGGTGCCGTGATTGGCAATGAACTTGAAATCATCGGCAGTCACGGAATGCAGGCTTTTGAATATGGACGCATGCTTCGTATGATCTCGGCAGGCACGCTGCGACCGGAGATCTTAATTAGCAATCGAGTTTCATTGTCGGAGGCGGCAGAATTGCTGCCCCGGATGGACGAATTCCCGGGCCATGGCGTGACCGTCATCGACCGTATGGTTTGAAACCCTACTCGTCTGAGATTCAGGCTTGAGTCAAATCTGCGGATTGGCTAAGAAATCCGGGACGGAGTCAGTTCACATTGCTCCGACTGCGGCAAGTCTGGCATTTCAACCTCATCGTGCCGCAGAAATACACTGTAAAACACAGACATTCCTCTCCAAATCTACCCGTCTATCCCTATCGTTGTCCGTTCGAATTCTTGCTGGCAGTCAATAATCACTTCAGGTTTCCACACAAGTTTTCGCTCCTGTCACGCCAGATCCACCCTACCAAAACAAGCAAATCGTGCCGGTCAAATTTCCTTCCGGCAGTTTCGGCAGCCAGGCGGCACTTCGCGTGTCACGTGGCTGTAAAAAATCAGTCCAATTCGGAGGCACTCGCAATGCGTGCATTCGCCGTTTTTGCATTTCTGTTCGCCACACTGTCTGGTCAGTTCGCTGATGCACAGATTAAGAGTTTTCCTTACGACGCAAAAGTCGCTGTGGATGAAGTCTTCATCCGCAGCGGTGCGGGAGATGCGTACTATCCAACGCAGAAACTTCCTCGCGAAACCGTCGTCACTGTGCATCGCCATGATCCGGGTGGCTGGTACATGATCGATCCGCCAAAGGGCAGCTTCAGCTGGATTCCTGAACGCTTTGTGAAGCGCATTAATGACACCGAAGGTGAAGTTGCAGAGGAAAGTGTAATCGCATTCGTCGGCAGCGAGTTCGGGGACGAAGCTTCCGTCTTTCAGCGTCGATTGAAGACGGGCGAAAAACTTGTCATTCTGGGACAACGGCAAATCGTGACGGGCAGTGGGCCTCAGTCGATGCTGCAGATTCAGCCTCCCACCCGAGAACGTCGCTGGATTCCGGGTTCCGCGTTGATACCAATCGATGCCGAGCACCGAGCTCAATTGAATACGGACCCATATTCGGTCCCGGGAAATGCGGCTCGCCCGGAAGGCGTGCAGGTCTTCCCGTCAATCGCCGGAATTGCACCATCCACAGATGGAGTGAGTGATGTTCCCGTCGTTGCCCCCAGCGCCGCTTTGTCTGCGGCGCAACAGAAACAGTCAGAACGTCAACAACTTGCAGATATTGATCGCCGCTTCGGCGAAATGCTGCGACTTGATTCTTCTACATGGAATCTCGATGCGATTGAAACCGAATACAGGATGCTGCAACAGACAGCGACGCAGAAGTCTCTGTCGGGCACCATCGACATGCGCTATCCGGCCATCGAACGATATCGGCGTCGCCTTGCGAAGCTGAACGAGTTGCGCCAGCTGACATCACAAACCGAACAACGAGATGCGTCATTGGTCGCACGCAGCCCGAACGGATTCAGAACTCCGCTGGCCCCAGCACTGGCAGCCGCTATTGGCCCTGAATCAATGGCGGCAGCCGGACAGCCAACCCAACTTGCTCAGGCTTTTGAAGAATTCGTGCAGAATAACAAAGACGGTTCATCGAATATTGCCATGGGAAATGGAGACACCTTGATACCGAATACTGCGGCCAATGGTGAATTGAATGGCGGACAAGTAAAAGATAATTCGTCGCCGAATGTCATCAAACCAGGCAGTCCACAGAATCGATTCATCGGAGCAGGAATCGTCCAACGCGTCGATGATGCGTCTCAGGGATCCGGTTACGTTCTGATGTCACCAACCGGAAAAGTCCTGGCGGATCTCAAGACAACTGGAAGTGTGAGCCTCGATGCATACATTGGCCAGCAGGTTGGAGTTCAGGGAACTCGTTTCTCTGAACAGGAGAAACGAGACGTCATCGAAGTAAGTGCCCTGGAACAGGTTCAGTTGCGACGCTGATTGTCACATTGAAATTGCCTCGCTTCAATTCCGATGGGAATGCGGCTACAAGACGCACTGGTTTTTCATCAGCCGGATTCCCACTTCGGACAACTGACATCGTGTCCAACAGCTCGTCAGAATCAGATCTGATTGCACGCGTTGCAAACGGCGACCAGAACGCACTGGCTGAGTTATTCTCGCAGCATCGTGACCGACTGTGGCGAATGATCACATTTCGCATGGATCCCAGATTGCATGGACGTATCGACGCGGACGATGTGCTGCAGGATGCATGGCTATCCGCCGTGCAGCGAATTGACAATTTTCTGATCGATGCTTCGCGTTCAATCTTTGTCTGGTTTCGATTGATCGCCAGTCAGACGCTGGTGGATATTCATCGACGGCACTTGAATACTCAAAAACGCAATGCCGGCGCGGAGTTTTCAATCGACCGTGGTTGGTCGTCGTCGTCCACTTCAACGTCACTGTCTTTTCATTTGCTGGATAATCTCACAAGCCCCAGTGAAGCCGCACTGCGCGAAGAAATGTCTCAGAAGCTCAACGACGCACTGACGGATATGAAGGACATTGATCGCGAAGTTCTCGCTTTGCGACATTTTGAACAACTCACCAATCGCGAAGCTGCGCAGGTCCTGGGAATTTCTGAGCAAGCCGCCAGCGATCGCTACATCCGGGCTCTCGCACGGCTTAAGACTACACTCACAGCAATCCCCGGATATCTCGCCGACGGCGATCGGTAGTACCGTTCAGTGGATCAAATGCTTGATCATTTAATGATCGGTTGACAACCTACTGCTCCAGAAATGCCTTCAGTTTGGGAATCAACAAATCGTCGATTCTTTTCGTCCAGCATTCCCAGACAACAAGCACGTGCCAGCCGTCAGCGCGCAGTTTTCGAAGATTGCGACGATCCCGCATGGTGTTTGCTGAACGTTTTGTTTTCCAGAATTCCGAATTCGAGTCTGGATCCACTCGACCGTAACGGCACGCGTGCGAATGCCAGAAACAGCCGTGAACGAAGATGATTTTTCGGCGAGACGGCAACACAATATCCGGTTTACCAGGCAGATCGCGACGATGCAGACGGAATCGAAATCCCATGCGATGCACAATCGAACGCACGATCATCTCAGGCTTTGTATCCCGCGAACCAATGCGCGACATATTAAACGATCGCTGCGCTGCCGAATGTACATCGGTCATGAATGCCTCAAATTTACTGCAGCACAATCGGCACTGAAATCACCTGCCCGTCGCGGAGAACTTCGATCGTAATTTTGTCACCTGGCCGATGACTTTCGACTTCAGAGAGAAATTCATCCGCCTTCAACGTCTTTTTGCCATTCACGCCCACAATAACATCTGCCGTCGTGACGTCTCTTGATTCGAAAGTAACGAATCCGCGACGCGTACGACGAATCTCCGGACCACGCAGACCTGCTTTCGACGCAGCTCCTTCCGGAGCCAGCGTTTCAATTCGCAGCCCGGCTTCAGTTCGAGCGACCTCATCAATACCAAATTCCGGGCGAATAAAACGACCGTGCTCGATCAACTCAGGGACCACACGTGCCAACAGATTCGAAGGAATTGCGAAACCGATTCCTGAGTTTTGACCGGTCCTGCTGGCGATCGCCGTATTGATGCCGATCACTTCACCATGAGAATTCAACAATGGTCCACCAGAGTTGCCAGGGTTAATCGCGGCGTCGATCTGTATAACTGACTTGATTGATCTCGCCTGAGTCACGGGAAGAGTTCGATCGAGACTTGAGATAATTCCTGTGGTCATGGTGCGTTCCAAACCAAACGGATTGCCGATCGCGTAAACCTTCATACCCACTTTTAAGTTGGATGAATCCGCAAACCGAACGGGAACCAATGCCTCCGGCGGCGCTTTGATCTTTACGACCGCCATGTCGTTGATCGGGTCTGCTCCCACACGTTCGGC
>JAYVNW010000947.1:0-3075 GCA_043758225.1 Candidatus Kuenenia sp.
CGTTCAAGGACCGCTCCGAAAATTACCACCACTCTTAACAAAATTTGCTTATCAGGGAAGCTTTATGGTACGCGTTTTGTGTACGGCATTGAATGCTGAGACCGGTCCTCATTTCAAACTCCTGGCAGATGCTGGATACGAATGCATCGTTCCGGATCGGTCTAAGGATTTATGGAACAACGAAGTCCTGACAAAGGTGATTCAGGGATTCGATGCCATTATCGCCGGATCCGAGCCATATCCTGCTGCTGTGATTGCGGCGAGTCCACAGCTTCGCGTGCTGGCCCGCGCGGGTGTGGGATTTGACGCCATCGATCTGAAGGCCTGCGACGAACACACGATCGTTGTCGCAACGACTCCGGGAGTGAATCATCATTCAGTTGCCGAACATGCCATCGCGATGATGATGGCGATTGGCCGAGGTTTCCCGGCACTGGATCAGGAAGTCCGACGTTGCGAGTGGAAGCGTATTCCGTTGCCTCGCATTTCTGAATGCACGCTGGGCCTTGTGGGACTGGGCCGCATCGGTCAGGCCACAGCCACACGTGCGGTCGGGTTGGGCATGAAGGTACTGGCCTTTGATCCGTATCCATCCGCAGATTTCGTAAAGCAGTACGGCATCACGATGGTGCCGCTGGAAGAACTGCTGGCCAAGTCTGATTTTGTTTCGCTGCATTCGCCGATGTCACCTCAGACGAAACATATGATCAATGACAAATCCATCGCGACGATGAAAGATGGCGCGATCGTCATCAACACGGCTCGCGGACCATTGATCGATGAAGCTGCGTTGATTCGTGCTCTGAAGTCTGGCAAGCTTCGAGCGGCAGGTCTGGATGTGTTCGAAGTGGAACCACTGCCAGCCAGCAGTCCGCTGATTTCGATGCCAAATGTATTGCTCAGCGGCCACGTGGCCGGTATGGACAACGAATCACACGAAGACACGTGGGCTTTAGGTGCGAACATCATTATTCGTCTGAGTCGTGGCGAATGGCCAACTGAGTGCATTCAGAATCTGAAGGGCGTCTCTGGCTGGAAATGGTAACGACTTGTTTTCGCGCTGGAGTCCAGCCTTTAGGCTGCAGCGATCCCTGCGATTCTTTTCACCATATCGCGAACATCGCAATTGCGCGGTCGCAGGCTAGAGCCGGCTTCAGCCTGTACTGCAAAGCTGCACCTGCTGTGTGCATCCAAATTTTGTACTGCCCGACTTCTCAAACGTTTGACGAAAACGCAGATGGAGGCAGAACAACGGAGGCAGAAAAATAAGACTGAATTCAGCAGAACTGTGCGACTCATTTTTCTGCCCCTCTTTTTCTGTCCACAAAGCACCTACGGCGTTTTGCTGGTATCAATCAGCCGCGCGAGTATTACGGCATCAAGATGCACTTCAGCGACAATCGTCGCTCCCTCAGGCACGCTCCGGAGTTCAGGCCGCAGATCGGCTAGACGATGAATGAGCAGCAGCAGTCCCTTCTGCTTGTCCGCATCGTATTCGTACGGCACAAGCTTGATGTTTCGCTGCTTTACGATTGGCACAAGTGACATGATGTCCTGCAGTTGAAATTGATGGCTGACCGGTGCAACGTAGACCGTCGTATTCTCTGGTACCTGCTTCCAGAAACTGCCGTTGAGTCCATCGGACCAGTAACTGGATTCCATACCTAGCCGAGACGCGCCGTTGTTACCTCCAGCCAATGAACCGTACTGAGAAATGGCGTACGGCGACAAGACGGACGAATCAAACGGTTGAACAGTAAGAAAGACCAGGACTGCGATTTGCCACCGCGTGATCGAACGCTGCGTTGGCGGTGCCGGGGAAACTTGGGACGTTGTGATAGGGTGGAATTGTGCGAATGCTCGTGAAGCAAAGATGATGATCATCGGCATCACAATCAGAAACAGACGATTGCCGTCATAGACGGGCGTTCCGGGCAGCGCGAATACGAGTAGAGGAAATACGATACTCAACAGAAGAAGCTGATCGATCGCGTCAGGCCGCTTTCGTTTGATTCTGGCAATCAGACAAAGAATCACGGCGACGGGCAGCGTGAACAGCGTCAACACAAACGGATAATGCCACGGCACCTGTTTGTCGGCAAAGCGTTCGCCGAAGTACCAGCAATACAATGTCGGACGAACGGCTGCGCGGCCGAGATACTGCTGAATGTTGTGAATTGGATCCAGCCACAGCCATGGCCACGCTGACACAAATAAGACCGCACCGCACACCGACCAACAGGCCAAAGGCCGCACGCACTGCCAGCGAAACCGCCAAACAGCCCAGACAAAAATTATCGGCGGGAGCAGAATGCCTTGTACTTTCGTCAGCAGCAACAGACCCCAGAAGACTCCTGAGAGGCACGCTCGTGTTGTCGATGGCGGACGTGCATCGGTCCACCATGCCAGCAGAGGCAACATTGCTGCGACCCACGCCAGATTGGTTGCAGATTCCAGTGCCGCAAGTCGAGCATGTCCCATTAAACTTGGCGTACAGATCATCAAAATCGGCACGCACACAGCCGTCGCCCAGCCAAAGCGACGAATGCAGAATTCCGTCAACAACAGAACCGTCATCGCAAAGGCAAAGCAGGAACCCAGTCTTGCTGCGGGAACGTTGTGAGCCGTTGATTCGGATCCGGAAATGCACCAGGAAGTTAGATAGTGAGCGACACCAAGTATCACGCGACCGAGCGGAGGATGATCGGGCAAATAATCTCGTGCGCCGAAAACTTCACGGACTCCGGATGGTGAAAAAACCAGCGGGCCGTGCTGAGCGAATGCATCAACCAGATACACGCCCTGCTGAATGTTGAATGATTCATCAATTGTCAAGCCTGGACCATGCAGCCAGGTGCCAGTTGTGCCATGATCCACGAGCATCGCCGACAACATGAAGGCCGCAGCGAATGAGACAATTGCAATCTTCGAGAGGCGAAGCATGTGATTCTTCTGCTGCGTTCGGCGCGGCTGTTCGCCTTGGGAACAGTCCTGAAATAATTTCCCGTTATGGTGAGATGCTCGGTTGGTCGTTTAACCCGTGGCCGACAGGCCAGGCGATCACCAATTCCCACG
>JAYVNW010000948.1:0-5391 GCA_043758225.1 Candidatus Kuenenia sp.
CAAAGATTTGATTGCCGAAAAGCAGATGATGTGAGTGGCACTCGCCAAACATTGGCCTGCGCGATACGCTGCACTCGGATGATTGTATTCGGCCCAGTATCCTGGTCGAGTCACCATGCCGATGTTATGGATAAATGGGACGAACGATTTCGCCTATCCAATGGATTCATGGAAGAAGTCGTGGATGCTGCCAAAGACGCCACAAACATGTCGAGTGTTCTCGCGAAAGTCCCGACAGACGCCACGGTCTTTTATCTAAACCTATTCGACGACCGCAAATGCGCTGTGAGTACGGCTCACACTGAAAACCAATAGCGCACGCGACCGTTAACCATGAAAGAACAGTCTTTGGTGGCGAACATTGTCTCGTTCATGACGAGATTCATCTGTCGTTGGTGGCCTGGCCTGCTATTGCTTGCCTTGTCAGTCTGGACCATGGCCCCAGCACTGCGACAACCTGCAGATTTCCTTCCCGTACGGCCGAACATGCTCACCACAGTTCCGCTGTTCAATGCTTGGACAATCTGGTGGAACGCCGACCGGCTGACCCATGGCTTCGCAGGCTACTGGGACTCACCAATCTTCTTTCCCACTGAAGGAACATTCGCATTTTCAGAACCTCAACCCGCGACGATTGTTGTTGCTCCTGTGATCTGGATCACTGGTTCGCCAACGCTGGCCTACAACGTTTATATGTTGCTATCGCTGTTTCTCAACGGCGTGATTACGTATCGCATTCTGCGCCGCACTGGCAGTCCACCAACGCTTGCCGTGATCGGCGGCGGAATGATGATCTGGCTGCCGGTGAGCGTCAGACAACTGGAAGTGCTGCAGCTGATTCCTGTCTGGTCGATGCTTTGGACTTGGGATGCCGTGCGTCGATTTGGAGCAACACAAACGTGGCACACGGCGTTGGAATGCGCGATTGCCTGGTCACTTAGCTTCTACATCTGCATTCATCACACGCTGTTCATGACGATTGCTCTGGCAGCAACTGCGTGGATTCTGTGTTTGGGACTGCGAAAACAATCTGGCAGCAGGACGCTCAAGGCTTTCTTTATAAGGTCCGCAGTCGCATTGATCGTGGCCGCTGGCCTCGTCAGCGTGGTCTTCGTGCCCATGCGACAGACTCTGCGCGAAAATTCTTTCGAACGCTCGCTGGACCTGGTGGGACAACTCTCCGCGCAACCTGCGGATTTGTGGATCACACCTTACGACTCATGGCTCTTCCCTGGCACGCCATCACGATTTGGCTTTTCGCCAGGTTGGATCAAAGTTGCGCTGGCTTCGCTTGGTGTCTTGCTGGGGTCATGTCATCGCAAGCGGCGACGATGGGTGTTGTTCCTGTTGCTGACCACAATCGTGACAGCAGTGTTGGCGATTGGATCAAATCTAAAAATAGGCGACGTTCAGTTGTGGTGGATTCTCGCGAAATTCGTGCCCGGTATCAGCCAGGTGCGCAATGTCTTTCGATTCGTGTATCTGACTCAAATGGCCATCATCCTGCTGAGCATGATTGCGTTGACGGAAGTCTGGCTGCGACTGCGAGCCCGCGCGTGGCGTCGTGTGACTTCGACCGTGTTGGTGATGATTGTTGCGATGGTGGCATTCATGGAAGTTCCGGCTCCCAGGCCATTGCTGGCGGGTGTGCCGGATCTGAGCCGACACGTCGCGTGGACAACATTCCTGAAACAGAACACGCCGCCGGGAAAAGCCATTGCGTGCCTGCCGTTTCCTCCTGGCACAGCGGCGCTGGATTTCGATTCGACTACTCGCTGGATGTATCTGGGATCGTTGCATGGAGTTCCGATGATCAACGGTTATTCTGGATTCTTTCCACCCAGCTATTTGAAGTTCCAGACTCAAATCAACAAGGATGGCCTAAGTGAAGACATTCTGAGCCAGTTGGCGAACATGAAGACACATTTCGTCGTGATTCACGACACTTACAAATCTCCGACTCCTTTGCGGTTGACTGGAAATGCGGCAACCAAACATGCCGGACACAAATTGCAACTGGTATTTGAAGATCCTATTGGAATCCGGATCTACGAGCTTAAAAACCCATGAACGGAATGGTTGTCATTGATGGATAAGGCGTTGTGCGTTTTAAGTACGTATAAAGCGCGCGGCGAAAGCGATCTTCACCTTCACCTTCAGCGTTGATCCATTTTTGACCGTTGTAGGTTGAACGCCACATTCCGTCTGGTTGAGGCGGCATGACGGGTGGTCCGCCCAGTTTCTCCGACAACAATCCGGCCACCGCCAACGATTCGTCTCGCACAGTTTCAGCCGACAATCGAAACCTGGCACCACGTGACAGCAACTGATTGCGAGGATCAATCTCGTGAAGCTCTGGAGTGATTCCAGACGATAGACGGTTAGCTGTCAGCACGGGGCCTCAATTATTCAACGTCAGGTATCACAATCGTTCGCACATTGTGACGACCGGAGCAGCCTTCGCCACTTCAGCCATTCCTCGGAGTCCAATCCGTGCTGTGGCGGTGCAATTCCGGTGGTTTTCGATAGACTCCAGGGCGAGTTACAGGAAATGATTTATCAGTAGGAATTGCCAGGAATCACGATGATATCTGAATCAGAAACTAAAAGTCCTGGTTACAGCGACTATGCATGGATCGTTGTGGCATTGCTGTTTCCGGTGGCGTTGCTGAACTATCTGGATCGGCAGATGCTGGCGACAATGAAGACTTCGATGATCACTGATATTCCGTCGATCAGTGACAAAGAACACTGGGGATTTGTCCTTGGCAGCTTCAAATGGGTCTACGCAATTTTGAGCCCCTTTGGGGGCTATGTGGCAGATCGCTACAGCCGACGACATGTCATTGTCACAAGTCTGTTCGTCTGGTCGATGGTCACATTTGCTACAGGTTTTGTTCAAACGTATGACCAGCTTGTTTGGACTCGAGCACTGATGGGCATCAGTGAAGCCTTCTACATCCCGGCCGCACTGGCATTGATTACGGACTTTCATGTCGGACGCATGAGATCCACAGCCGTGAGCCTACATCAAACGGGTATTTATTCCGGGCTGATTCTCGGCGGATTCGCTGGCTATGTAGCGGACAGCCCTATGCTTGGCTGGCGCATGGCGTTTTATTGTTGCGGAGTTCTGGGAGTCATTTACTCGCTGCCGCTGATGTTGATGCTGCGAAATCCGGAACGTAAGACCGAACGGACTTCACTCAATCCAATCGAGTCATTGACAGCACTGCTTACCAATCGCAATTTTCTGTTGCTGGTGGTTTATTTCACGCTGCCAGCGATTGCCGGCTGGGTTGTCAAAGACTGGATGCCCAGCATCCTTCAAGAGAAATTTGATCTGAAACAAGGTAAGGCCGGTCTGATTTCGATGTTCGTCCATCCGGCCTCAATCGCTGGCGCAGCAATCGGTGGCTTGCTGGCCGACTACTGGATGAAGAAGGCAACACGCGGGCGCATCTTTGTGAGTGCTATCGGAATGGCTATGTTCCTGCCTGCGTTGTTCAGCGTCGGCAACGCATCAACGTTCGCGGTCGCTATTGGGGGATTGGTCGTGTTTGGCCTCGGTTGGGGATTTTTCGACTGCAACAACATGCCGATTCTGTGCCAAATCACGCGGCCTCAACTGCGAGCCACGGGTTACGGAATCATGAATCTCGTCAGCATCAGCTGCGGCGGCTTTGGTGACTGGGGGTTTGGATTTCTGCGAGACCGCGACGTGCCGCTGAACCTTATCTTCGGCGCGTTCGCGTTGATTGCAGCGTTGTCGATCGTTGTTGTCCTGCTGATACGCCCCCAGCCTCAGGAACCTTTAGAATCTTGATTTTAGATTTTTGATGTCAGATTTGAAATCGCATTGTTACAGGGTACGATCGACGATCAGCACTTATCCCAGTCGAAGGCCAACCGGCAGCGCTTCGCCGAGGATTAAGCTCGCCTCTTCGCTTTCCAGCGAGCCGCCTTCGGTGATGAGTGTTATTAGATGACTCTTCACGCCTGCGGATGTCATGCGATCAGCAATTTGTGTGCGCAAGGGATCATCGATATCGCGGAAGCGGTCGTGAGTACGGCGGGCCAGTTGCATGAGTGTCAACTGCGTTGTGGAATCATCCAGATCGCTGCCTCGAAACACGACATTAATCCATGTCGACACTTGCTTTACTGGGACGACAAGATTCAGCGGTCCATACACGGGCACTCGACCACCAATGCGACCAAGGCTCCAGATCAATGCATTCCGTACCGATTCAAACGCGGGGCGATTGAACAGATCGACAATCATGTCGCCAAGTTCAATACGCACCGATTGTTGCAGAAGCTCCATCGAACCCAGCATACGCCAGATTTCAGCGGCTTCATGATTGCCCGACGCATACGACGCCGCTTTGCCGCGCCCAGTTTGCACCTGCCGAAAGCGTTGGCGAATCGCGGGCAGCACCGTTGAAGCAATCTGCGTCTGGCGGCCAGGTGCCAGCCCACCCGAAATCCTACGGCATAGCGTACGCAACTCAGCCAGGCAAGCAGCAGTGGAATGCAACAGTCGGCCATTTGTCGCACGCCATGTTTCTTCGACTCGCCAATCATCAGCCGCCATGCCGAAACCAGGACGCAGGCAAAAGCCGGTCAAGTTCAGCCAGCGAGCTTCATGCTGAGGACTCGGCCCACGACCGTTGCTGAGTTCCAGCAATTCCGCCCACATCGCTCGCAGCAAAGACGAAGGCCATTCCAAACGCGGCAGGCCAATGACTTCCGTCAATTGCTTTACCGCATCTTCAGGGCGAATGGTACCATCCGGCCCGAACACGTTTCGCAACACCGTGATCGCCGCAGTCACCAATTCCTGATCGACGATGCCGGATTGTTCGGCCGCACCAGTGTGCGCTGCTCGATCCGTTTCCATTGCGGAACGCACGTCGAACTGCAGCTGCCAGCGCCGAGAATCATCCACCTGTTCGCACCACAGATCCAGAGTTCCGATTTCTGTCAGAGTTGCCGACAGTCGCGCATCGACGGTCGCCGCGTCGCCACGCCGGCGAGTCGTCAACACTGTCCGGATGGGAGGCAACGCGGTCATTTGCTCCGGGTCGAATGGAATGATTTGTCCGGGCTTGTCTGTCAGTCGCGTGGCGGAAACGAGGATCGGAAACTCAACCGGTTCTGACGTGCGAACTTTAAACTTACGATCGATCACAACCGGCGTCCAAGATGATTCCGTTCCCGCAGCGACAAGACACAGTGCCGCACATTGCCCATCAGATTGTTCAATGCCGATGTAATACGTTCGAGCCAACCCGGCGATGATTCGAATACCGACGCCTCGCCGTACCATGCCAAAATACGCTGCGCCGCGAGCGACGGCCAGATCGAGTCGATCGTTACGCAGCACGA
>JAYVNW010000949.1:0-2041 GCA_043758225.1 Candidatus Kuenenia sp.
GTCACAATCATAAATTTGATCCGTTTACGCAGCAGCACTATTACAGTCTGCAATCGGTGTTTGCCGCTGTCGATCGCGCAGAGCGACCTTTCGACACAGACCCGGCAGTCGAAGCGAAACGGCAGGGATTGACGACACAAAAGACGGCCGCTCAAAAACAGCTGAACGATCTGGACGCTGCCATTCGAACTGAAGGCGGTGAACAACTTGCTGCGCTGGAAAAGCAGATCAGTGAATTGCGTCCAACGGCGGAACCCACTTCGAAACGCGAGGAATTCGGTTACCATAGCCAGATCGCAGCGATGGCGGACAGCGAAAAATGGGTCGAAGTGGATCTAGGGCGAGACGTTACGCTGTCGTCGGTGATTCTGCATCCGTGCCATGATGACTTCGCGGGAATTGGTGCTGGCTTTGGATTTCCATTGCGATACCGGATTGAAGCCTCAACATTCTCACAGCGCGAAGCGGGAACGCCACCCGACGTCTTGCTCGATTCGACGGCCGCTGATATTCCCAATCCCGGAATCGCCGCGTTGACAGCGCCATGCAGCATGACAGCGCGTTACATTCGCATCGTTGCGACAAGGCTGGCAACACGTCAAAACGATTTCATACTGGCACTCGCTGAACTTGAAGTGATCGCTGGCGACAGTTCGAATGTTGCTGCGAATGCCCCTGTCGCGGCTCTCGATTCGATCGAAGCTCCGGTACGTTGGCGCAAGAGCAATCTGACGGACAAAATCTGGCCTGCAGCAGCGAATCCGGAGGCTGCTGGCAAGCTGGCAGAAGTTCAAACCGTGCGCGATGCTTTGCTGGCAACATTGAACACTGAAGCACGCAAAACAGAACGTGCGATGCTGACACAACAACTTGTTGACATCGACAAGGAACTGAGTACGTTGCCCATTGGTCGCATGGTCTACACGGCTGCCACCCACTTCACTCCGCAGGGCAATTTTCGCCCGACGGAAGGCAAGCCGCGTCCCGTAAAACTGCTGCATCGAGGCAACGAAACGCAGCCTCGAGAAGACGTGCAACCCGGTACAATTCCGCTGCACGCGAACGACAAATGGCTGTTTTCATTGCCAGAGAATCACACGGAAGCCGACCGCCGAGCTGCTTTGGCTCGCTGGGTTTCAAGCCCCGATCATCCGCTGACATGGCGGTCGATTGTCAATCGCGTCTGGCAGTACCACTTTGGCCGAGCGATCGTCGATTCACCGAACGACTTCGGTCGCATGGGTCAGTTGGCAAGCCATCCGGAATTGCTCGACTGGTTGGCGGTTGAGTTCCGCGACAACGGGCAGTCGTTCAAGAAGCTCCATCGTCTGATCGTCATGAGCAGCGTGTATAGCCAGAGTTCCAGCGACAACCCAGTGGCCGATATGGTCGATGCTGACAACAAATATTTATGGCGGATGAACCGTCGACGTCTGGAGGCAGAAGAAGTCCGTGATTCCATCCTTGCCGCAAGCGGTCAACTGAATCCCGACATGGGTGGTCCGGGCTTCTATTTGTTTGAACTTGAAAAGCCCGAAAATTCACCGCACTACGAATACAATAAATTTGACCCGGAAGATGTTCGCTCTCACCGTCGCAGCATTTATCGTTTCATCGTCCGGTCGCAGCCCGATCCCTTCATGACTACACTCGACTGTGCGGATTCTTCACAAAGTACGCCGCGCCGGCATGAAACGCTCACGGCTTTGCAGGCTTTGTCGTTGCTCAACAATCGCTTCACACTATCCATGGCGCAGCACTTTGCAACTCGGTTAGAGAAAGAAGCAACAACGAGGAACGATCAGGTCGATCACGCCTGGCTGCTGTTGACGGGTAGAAGGCCGACTCAGGACGAAGCTATTCAAATGTCAGAATACGCCCATAAGCATGGGCTGGCAGCATTGTGTCGGTTGCTCTTCAATTTGAGTGAATTTGTGTTCGTCGATTGATTGCGGTCTTATCGAGGCAAACAAATGGCAGTAAATGCTTCCGTCGTAACGAAGATGTTCACCTGGAATCCCTCATGAAACCTATCATTGCC
>JAYVNW010000950.1:0-4561 GCA_043758225.1 Candidatus Kuenenia sp.
TTCTTCAGTTGTTGAACGCAGTTGAGGCTTCAGATCGGCCTTCTTTGGCTTCACTCGCACGTTCCGGGCGGTCTCCAAACCTGCGACTCTTGCGCGATCAAGAATGGAACGAACGGAAATGGGGCGATTTCTTTTTCTGCGCGGCGCGACGGGGGATGCAGGCGAATGAGGCTGCTCAGGTAATGATTGTGGTTGAAATGAAGTAACTGGGGCCACCGATTCATCGGCTCGTACAGATGCAGGCAAGTCAGCCAGTTTCGCGGTCATCTCTGTTGCAGAGAATTTAGCGGGAGGGGAATAGAACACCTGTTCGTTGACTGGCTGATTTGGGGTCTCGGCAGGGTTTAATGGAGATACCGATTGCGGTGCGGATAGGTCAGTTCGCAGTTGAGTGTAGTCGATATTCGAATTCTTCAGGGAGGCTGCAATGGGCGCAGCTGGTGTTCCTGTGCTTGCCTCCTGCTCCAGCTGGCGCAGCGACTGAATGTCCAGCGATGAAGTACCTGCTCCGGCTTGTTCTGAGAGTGCCGAAAATCGCTGCGACAACGAAAGGTATTGCTGCGAAAGCGAGGCGTGGTGTACGGAAGCAGCGATGGCCTCCTGCACTCGCTTTCGCAGGAAGTCCACAAACTGTTCCGGGGTCGGCGGCGGTGACTGGCTATCAGGTGTTACATTCATGATGCTGAGAGTACGCATGCTGTTAGGGACACTGTGATCACTCATCGCGCATCCTGCGCTGCCTAGAAACGCTAAATAGTGTACCGGTCGATTATGAGACGGGCAAACTTGATGACATGGAAGTTACAGGATTCACACAGCAAATTGTCTGGCGAAGTCTCTGACGATTGTTAAAGATACATGAAGTTGGAAGCTTTGGTGAAATTGTGTTGGCTGCAATTTGGCAAGGGATCTCTCCTGCTACACGGCGACGATTTGGTTTCCAAAAGATTATAGAATGCAAGCGGCTGAAAGTGAGCCACTTGCCCACAAAGATTTTGAGCATGACGATTCAGCTTTCATCCAGTTCATTTTTGCAATTGCTCGCACTGAGTGGACTACTCAGCGATGAGCATATGGAAGATGTTACGAAGAGATTTTCGTGTGATGGCAGTGGGTCCGATGGTGAGTCAACACAGGACATCCTGATCTGGCTGCTCAGGAAAAAGCTAATCACACCATGGCATGCGGAGAAACTTGTTCAGCGTAGATTTCGCGGGTTTTTTTTGGGCGACTATAAACTCCTGAACCGAGTTGCTCGCGGCGGAATGAGTACGATTTATGCCGCTATGCACAAGCAGTCGGGAGAGATTCATGCGCTAAAGGTTCTGCCCTTATCGAAAACCAATCAGGCTTCGTTCCTGCAGCGATTCCAGCGAGAAGCGACAGTCACTCAGCGATTAAACCATCCGAACATTGTGCGCGTCTTCGGGATATATTCCGGAACTGACGGTCAGGCGGATGTTCATTTCATGGCGATGGAACTTTTGCAGGGGCACGATTTGTTTGAGATCGTGAATGCTGACGGGCCGATGCCCTGTCGAAAGGCCGCAGAATTCATTCGTCAAGCAGCACTTGGGTTGGAGCATGCTCATACGGCAGGACTTGTGCATCGCGATATCAAGCCGGGTAATTTGTTTTTGTCGGATGATCAAACTGTACGAGTTCTGGACCTTGGGTTGGCTCAGGATTTCGACAGCGAAGAAAACCTGACTCGCGAATTCAATGAGCGGGTCCTGGGCACTGCAGACTATCTTTCTCCGGAGCAGGCCGCCGACACGCACACCGTGGATGCCCGGTCGGACATCTACAGTCTTGGCTGTTCGCTGTATTTTTTGCTGACTGGCCAACCGCCGTTCACTGAAGGAACGCTAGTCCAACGGCTGCTTGCGCACCAGACAAAAACGCCCCCGGCCATCGCAGAGTTTCGTAGGGACGTGCCGGAAGAACTGAAACAAATTCTATTCAAAATGCTGGCGAAGAATCGCAGGGAACGAACTTCCACGGCTGCTGACGTGGCTGGGCAGTTGAGCGACTTTCTAAACAGAACGGAAACGCAAAAAGATTTGGATGCGATTCCAGTCATTTTGAAGCGAGTTGTGCCGGCTAAGGCAGTCGCTGATGACGAACAAGTTGATCTCGTTGAATTCGGATCCGGGACTCTTCTGGGAGGCGAAGTTACGACTGCCAGCGAGGTCGGTGCTTCGATTTCCAGTGCAGCTCAGTCCGATACGAAACTTTCTGACGTGGCTGTGACTCCGACATTTCTGCCTGCGTTCACTGCGTTCCTAACGCAAATTGAGGCAGAGTGTGGTGTTTCGGGTCCACTGGGGAAGGACTCCAGAAGCGTGCGGCTGTTGGAGCTTGTTAGGGAATTAGAACAACCGGAATCCCGTGTGTCGGCACTGCCTGTTGTCCCTGAGGTTGAAAAACGGATCGAGCCCATTCCCACTAAATTCAGAATCAAGGCTGATTCGGTTCCGGATTTTTCTTCAATAGAATCGACTGCTCCTTTGATATGGCCAGCAGAAGATACAGTACTCAATGATATCGCAATGGCGGGCTTTCGCTTTGATCCGGCTTCCATTACTCCTCGCTCCGACGATGAAGCTGGTACTAGGCTCATGATCGAACAGCTTCTGTCTGCAGTGAACCTGGAAAACGAGAATTCGACGGGTGAGTCGGGCATTCCGCTCTTGACGCCGATTGATTTGCCACGTCGAAAAACTGGAAGTAAGGTCGTAAAGCCAACTAAAAGAGCTCGCAATCCGGTTGCCTTGTGGACCATCGTGGGGTTCAGTGTACTGGCGGCGATTGTGTTGTCAGTAATAGGCTATTCAATGATGTAAGTTGGAGCCTGCAGTGTCGCCGGATTCAAGGGCCGCCAGAATTTCCTGACGAATAGATTCATCGTCTTCGACTTCAAGACGCGACAACAGAACTAACTTTGCCGGCTGTGTTTGAAGTTGGCCTAATGCCCATGCTGCAGCTCCCCGGATCATTGGTTCTTCGTCACTCATCGCAACGGTAAGCTCCTGCTCGGCGTGCAGAGCTCTTGCGTTTCCAAGTACGATGGCCGCGTTTCGCAACAGCCCTGCTCTGCCCGGTCGAGATAACGGCGACCCATGGAACCGCACTTCGAATTCGTCAACTGTGAGCGTCAGGAGTTCACGACAGTCGACTGGATTCATTGATGCGATGTGTAGAAATTGTGGGAGCGTTTCTTCAGGTGCGAATCGATTCCAGGGGCAAACGTCCTGGCAAATATCACAACCAAACAGCCACTCACCGATGCCGCTGCGCAGATCAAGTGGGATCGAATCTTTGCGATGTTCGATCGTCAGATAGCTGATACAACGTCGTGCATTGAGTAGACCGGGCTCGGGAAATGCATCCGTTGGGCATGCGTCGAGACAGCGAGTGCAGGTGCCACAAAAGTTTTGATCGACAGGTTTGTCGTAATCCAACTGGAGGTCCGTAAGCACAGCTCCCAGAAAAAACCAGCTTCCGAACGAGCGGCTGATAAGCATCGTGTTCTTCCCAAACCAACCAATCCCGGCAAGTCGAGCGAAGTCGCGTTCCAGAAGCGGCGCTGTGTCGATGACGACCCGTGTGCGCGCGGTTGGGAATTCAGCCTTTAACATCGTAGCGAGTTGCTGGAGTCGTGGTTTAAGGACATCGTGGTAGTCCGTAGATCCCAATGCATACCGAGCGACTCGCCCGCCACCTGCCGGAGTTGCACCGTCGTTATAGTTCATGGCAGCCATGATGACGCTTCGAGTGCCCTGCATAACTCCATCTGGATGGCGATAGGCTTCTTTCCGACGCTCAACCCATTGCATGTCAGCGTTGTGGCCGTTTTCGATCCATTGCAATAATCGATGAAACCCTGTCGGCGTGACCGCAGGCGCAATCCCGACCTGAGAGAAGCCAAGTTCCTTGCCGAGTTCTTTGATGCGTTCTGAGAGAGAGTTCAATTCTCAGCCGAAAGAATCTGCAAGTGCCTGCGGCCGATCAATGCAACTTCATCAGCCGTTACTCGATGCAGTGGTGAGTACAGCGGATGGCGTCCTTCTTTGTAAGGATTGTTGCTGCGAGTATTATAGCAGCAGATGAATGCCCAGCGAGGGTTTTCACTGATATTCTGGTCGGATCGATGCAGTGTGTTGCCATGAAACAGGACTGCCGAACCAGGAGTCATTTCCACATGAACCAGATCCATACGCTGCAGGGCCGCGTTGACTCGTTCCATGTCTGCACCGGTCTGGTCTCCGCGTTTAATGTGATCGATCCGGCCCATGCGATGAGATCCGCGCAGAACCTGCAGGCAGCCATTTTTCTTTGTCGCTTGATCGACAGCAAACATACAGCTCGCCATATCGGGAAACAGACAACCGTTACTGTACCAGTAGCCGTAGTCCTGATGCCATGTCCATGCACCGCCAACGCGGGGCTCCTTCAGAATCATTTTGTGATGGTAGTGATAAACTTCGTCGCCCAGCAGAGATTCCATCGCGGAAACAAGCGGCTCTCCCTGCACGATTGCAGAATAGATCGAATCGGA
>JAYVNW010000951.1:0-4547 GCA_043758225.1 Candidatus Kuenenia sp.
CTTCATGCAAATCACCAATTTCTTGCCGGGTATGAACCCATATCTTCAAGCCCGTTGGCCCGATGCGCATACGCGATTGATTGCCTACATTGGCGACGCGCTCGGCGAAAAACTGCCGAACGACCTAGCGGTGGTTGCTGAGGAATCGATTTCCATTGACTTCGACGCCGAGCCGGATGTTCGCATGCGCGCCGACGTGGCTGTTGTCGAGCAACGGAGTTTTCGATTCCCCGATTCGATTCCGTTTCAACAAGATACATCGACACTTGCGCTCGCCGAGCCGGAGACAATCCGTGTTTCCCCCACGCAGCGATGGTTGGAGATTCGCGACATCGACAATCACCTGGTGACCTTGATCGAACTGCTTAGCCCGAGTAACAAAACGCTCCATGCTTCGGTCAGCCTGGCGATGCGTCATGAACAACTTATTCGAAGTGGCGTCAACGTTGTCGAAATCGATCTGATTCGTGGCGGTTTCCGAACGCTCCCAGATCAGTTGAATGCCGAACTCAGGGAAACGCCTTCGCAAACGATGCATTTGATCGTTGTCGGGAAAGCTCATCGTCCTGATGAGCGTCAAGTCTACTATTGTCCGCTCCGGGAGCGATTGCCTGCGTTTGCGGTGCCGCTGCGAAAAACCGACGCATCTGTGCCCCTGGACTTGCAACCGCTCATTGACCGCTGCTACCAAACCGGTCGCTACTGGCAATTGAGCCAACGCCCGCTCCCGCCGCCAAGTTTGGCCGACGACGAACAGGCTTGGGTCAATCAACACCGTGCCACCGCTGGGCTGATCGATGGGTAACGCTGACCGGAGATTAATCTCGTGACCCCGGAGTAACTTTCATGGCGACTTCTTTACCGTCACGCAACACAGTTATTTCCGTTTCCTGTCCTGATTTGAGTGCTTCAATGGCATATGTGTAGTCATAAATATTCTCAATCCTGCGTCCGGCCAGTTTTACGATCACGTCACCGCCCTTCACACCCGCGACTTCAGCTGGTCCGCCCTTGGCTACACCGGACAACATCACGCCTTTCACATCGGACTGCGCGTAGTCCGGTACTGTCCCCAGATAGGCACGCAACGACGCTCGTCGCTGGCTGTCTTTTGGACGATCCTGAGCCATATAGACTGGCGAATGGTCTGCGGCGATCAGGTTGCGACACACAAGGCTCATCAGATTCGCAACCTTCGTGATGCCTTCATAGTTGAGCTTTTCCGGAGTATCCCGCGGAGTATGATACTCGCCGTGATTGCCTGTGAACGCAGAGAGCATTGGGACGCCATGTAGAAAGAAGACCTGAGCATCCGTAGGAAGATAACTATCGTCCTGCAGCGTCAAAGACAGTCCCAGCGGTACGTTGGCTTGTTCAATAATCTTCTGCCACGCTGGTGAAGAACCAATTCCCTGCAAGATCAGTTTTTCCTGCAGCCGACCAACCATGTCCATGTTCAGACAGGCCGCGATATACAGATTCAAGCCACCGGTGTTTGGTCCTGTGGATTCATCGGCCTTGGTTGTCGGTTGATCATCGCTCGGCTTATCGCCCTGCACTACCGCTGCGTGCTGTGAAAACATGGTTTCCAGATTCTTCACGTAGTGGCTGGATCCTAAAAGTCCAAGTTCTTCGCCAGACCATGCCGCGAACACAACATCGCGCTGGCCTTGAAGTTTACCGGCATCCTTAGCCAGAGCCATCGCTTCGGCGATTTGCAGCATCGCAGAAACTCCCGACGCGTTGTCATCAGCGCCGAAATGAATTTGAGATTGTTCGTCGCCACGTGCGAGTGAACTTCCGTTTGGTCCAGTACCAAGGTGATCAATGTGCGCGCCGACGACAACGATCTGCCCTGCAGGCGACTCATTAATCTGCAGACGTCCTAAAACATTGCGTCCCTTTTTCTTTTCGTGCTGAATATCGATGGTGGCCGAGATCTTCAGGCCGTCCAGCGGAAATCCCATCGCGGGTTCGCCGGAATCCATCTTCTGCTGCACTGACTGGATATCTTTGCCTTGTTCTTTGAACCATTCTGCAGCCACGGTATCTGTCACACTGAAAACGGGCAGACTCGAACCCGCGAGAGTCCCGTCAAACAGCAACGGAACGAGTTGTTCCTTCACGCCCGATGTTGGGCCACTTACGACGATCAACCCACGTGCTTCCATGTCCCGAGCCTGCATGGCTTTAAAACGCAGACTGGAGAATCGAATAAAATGCTGGCGTTGTTCAGGTGTGAGATTTTCCGGCATGAATCGAAACAAGACGACCCACTTGTCTTTGACATCCAGATGCACGAACGAATCGTATTCCTCAATGCCGTCAGCTGCCGGAGCACGAATGCCGTATCCGGCGAAGATCACGTCCGCCGCTTCAACGCTGGTGGAACCGGAAAATGCCACTGGACGCCAGTCGGAATCGAGCGTCAAAGCCTTTTGGTTTTCGCCGCTATCGCCAGTTTTGCTTTCAACCGATACGGAGTTGTTCGGTCCTGCGGAGATGCCTGATGTAAATTCAAACTCCTGAAAGTATGTGTCATTGTCTCCGGCTGGGAGTAGTCCCATCGTTTCGAAATTTAACGCCACGTAGTTTGTGGCCAGTTGCTCGCCCTTTGTGCCTGTCAGCCGACCGCCAAGTTGCGGTCGGCAGAGAAACTCAACATGACGTACAGCATCTGCGGGCGCGAAATCGCCGCGTGCCTCCGGCGACAGAGCCATGACACGCTTACTTTCTGCGTGCTCAGTTGGAGTTGTTGACGAGTCTGGTTTTAGGTCCAGTGCCTCGAGGGCGAGTTTGTGATTCCAGTCGGACATGAAGATTTGCGACTGTTTTGACACCGTACGATTGGTCGTCCATGCGAGGTGTTCGCCATCCGGACTGAATACCGGAAGACCGTCGAAGCCGAGCGTGTATGTCACTCGAACTGGTTCATGTTTTCCTGCGGCATCCACTATGTAGAGTTCAAAATTTGCGAACCCATGGCGATTGGTCGTGAATATCAGGTACGTGCCGCTGGGATGGTAATACGGAGCCCACGACATGGCTTTCAGATGTGTCAGTTGCTGCTGGTCACTGCCATCGATACTCATCGTCATGATTTCTGCAATCGCGCCGCTTTCATTGAATCGACGCCAGCAGATGCGTTTTCCGTCAGGGCTGAAGAACGGGCCCCCATCATAGCCGGGTGATGTCGTCAGACGTTTCACGTCAGTTCCGTCTGCTTTCATCACATAGATTTCATTGGCCCATGCCGGATCGGTTTCAAAGGCCGCTGTTTGCTCGGCGGTTAATTTGTCTTCGAACGCCGAACGGTTAGACGCAAATGCAATCAACGATCCATCCGGCGACCATGATCCTTCGGCGTCGTAGCCACGTGCGTTGGTGAGTTTGTGGTATTGTTTCGTTGCCAGTTCATATTCGTAGAGCTCGTAGAATTCGTCGTAGTCCCATGAGTATCTGCGTTCTTTGCCTGACGCTCGAAGTTCGAGTTCCTCTGTTTGTTCCTGAACTACCGCGGGATCATCCTGAGTGGATGCGAACAGAACTTTTTTTCCATCTGGATGAATCCATGCACATGTGGTTTTTCCAGTGCCGGTCGTGATGCGTTGTGTGTCGCCGGTATCCAGATCCATCAGGTAGATTTGATAGAACGGATTTCCAGGTTCCCGTTCGCTCTGAAAGACCATGTGATGACCATCGGCGCTGAAGTAGCCCTCGCCTGATCGTCGGCCTTCGAATGTCAATTGGCGAGTTCTGCTGATGAGATTTGCCTCCTGAGCCATTGCTTCTGCGGTAGCGGATTCGGTGATATCCGGAACGGCCTTTTGAGCCGTTGTCGATTCTGCCGTTGCCACGAGTACAGTTGAAACGAGAACGCAGGAGCGTAAACAAATACGGATACTAAAATGACGCACGATGATTCCTTCATTCCGCAGAACGGATTTACAGACCTGTCCTCGCAAAACTGATCAAGATGGGACCGGAGTCCGGTCTTACGGTGGTCAAAACGGAAACAGCTCGCGAAGTACGAACCTCGCGAGCTGTTGATATTTTATGCTTTGTGTTGCTGATCGGCTAGTTGTGCGATGGCAGTGCAAATGGATCGGTTGCGACTGGTTTCGTTATTCCGCCCGAGCGAATCAAGGAAACAGGCACACGACGAGTGACAACTGCACCATTTTCCACAATCTGAATTTTTTTCAGATTCTGGCGAAAGACTCTCTTTGTAATACCGGTCGTTTTGCGTCCGTTACCACCCAGGTACTTGGCTTTGCCGCGTTCGACCTTCTTGTGTCCTCGGCCAGGCTTCAGGTCTCCGTACAACTCTATCTGGGCTGCACGCTTAATGCGTTTGTTTTTCTTGAGGGTACTCATGGTACGGAACAATTTCTCGTCAGAAGGTTAAGTCGTTCCCCAGCGCAAGGAGCGAAGGATAATCGGATCACGACCTCAGTTCAATTGAGTTTTGATCGTGGGAATGGCTCAGCTTACAGTTTTCCCAACAAAAAAGCGAGGTTCCTTACCAGAACCTCGCCCTGAGATTT
>JAYVNW010000952.1:0-2072 GCA_043758225.1 Candidatus Kuenenia sp.
TCGCAAACGCAGAACGGATCAATCGATTTGCAACAGCCCCGCGAAGCGCTGCCGGGCCGAATACAGAATTCATTGACTGCTTCAACGCCGATCTGATGCCGGGACTGGAGATGAGCGGCGGTTATGGTTTGTTCCACCCCGGAGGCAGACTTCCCGCCCATGTGCATGATTTTGACGAATCCATCTGCATTGTCTCCGGAACGGCGATGTGCATTGTGGAAGGGCGAAGGTATGCTATGAGCGACTGTGCGACCGCGTTGCAGCCGCGTGGGCGAGTTCACTATTTCATCAACGAATCAAAGACCACGATGGAAATGCTGTGGGTCTATGCTGGCCCGCGACCCGAGCGGATCATGGTCGATGAACGCTGCGCAACGATCGAAGGAAATCCCTGGCGATGATAGAAAAACTGCGGCCTACAACATTGGCATCGGGACTCGACATCTTATACAACGCTGTGTGAAACGAGAGTTCCACTGGCATGGCCCCGATGAATGACACAAGCAACTTCTGACTTCCGCGTGGCCCTGACTGCTGATTTCTATGACGCGAGCGGCGCCACAAAATACCGTGATATCGGATTGAGTCTGTTCGAAGACAATGGTCGTATCGCGGTCAGCCCGTTTCCCGATCACAAACCGGAGATCCAGCCTCAGCAACTTGTCGGCATGAACGGAGTGATTGTGCTGACGCCGCGTGTGACGGCGCACAGCCTTACGCAGAGTGATGATCTGTTGGCGATCGGTCGTTTTGGAGTGGGCTTCGACAGCGTCGATGTCAAAGCCTGTACTGAGGCGAATGTGTTGCTCTTCATCACGACGGGAGCTGTTGATCGCTCGGTGGCCGAAGCGACCGTCGGATGGATGCTGGCTCTGACCCATCATTTGCGGACAAAGGATCGACTCGTGCGTGAAGCTCGGTGGAACGAGCGCAGTCAGTACATGGGAACAGAACTTCGAGACAGAACGCTGGGTGTCATCGGATTTGGTGGAATTGGCCAGTCACTGGTGCGACTGCTTGCGGGTTTTGGGATGAAACAACCACTAGTGTTTGATCCCTTCGCGAATTCGTCCATCGTCAATGACTTCGGCGTTCGCTCTGTGCCACTGAAAGAACTGCTTGAGCAGTCAGACTTTGTTTCACTCCACTGTCCACTCAATGAACACACTCGCAACCTTATCGGCGCACCCGAACTGGGATTGATGAAGCCATCAGCGTATCTGATCAACACAGCACGTGGTGGCATCGTTGACGAAGCGGCGCTGGCCAACGCACTCACGTCGCGACAAATCGCGGGAGCTGCCCTGGACTGTTTTCAGGTCGAACCGCTCACCGAACCGTCAGTGTTTTCCGGGTTCGACAACGTCCTGCTTGCTCCACATTCAATCGCATGGACCGAAGAATTGTTTCGGGACATTGGCCGGGCAGCCTGCCAGGGCATGATTGATCTTGCATCCGGCCAAAAACCACGAGGAATTGTCAACCCAGAGGTACTGGATCGCCCCGGTTTCGTGGAAAAATGGAACCGATTGTGTCATGCTACACGATAACCCCGCCCACCCATTTCCAATCAAAGGATCTGCAAGATGAAGTCCGCCTGCACTGTCTCTTCGCTATGCCGTTTGTTTTTTGTACTTTTCGGAGTGCTCGGCAGTTACCACACGAGCCTGGCACAGGGACCAATCGTTCCGGCCGATGCAAAGCTGGAAAAACTCTTCGAATCGAAAGTGCTCACGGAGGGCGTCAGCGTGGCACCCGACGGCATGGTTTACTTCAGCGAGATTACGTTTTCGAATGTGTCGCGCGATAAGAACGGAGCGATCGACGCAGGCTACATCTGGAAATTCGATCCCGCAACGAAAGCAACATCGATCTTTCGTTCTCCCAGCGGGATGTCGAATGGAATCAAATTTGATGCGGCGGGAAACATGATCGTCGCTGAAGGTGCCGACTACGGTGGTCGCCGTGTGACTCAAACAGATATGAAGACTGGCAAGACAAAAATCATTGCCGCTCTGTTTGAAGGACGTCAGCTCAATTCTCCAAACGATATCACGATCGATAAAAAGGGT
>JAYVNW010000953.1:0-5608 GCA_043758225.1 Candidatus Kuenenia sp.
GAGCCAGTGCGGTAATTGAAATTGCCCCTGCAAGAGCAAGGCAAATGGCAACGAATGAATTCCAGAGAATTGCCGTCGTATTATCCGGGCGGAATTTAAGTAATGCGAACACAGCCCCCATCGCTCCGGCACCGATCAATGCCTGTGTGACAACGTTCGGCATAATAAAGACAGCCAGACCAACCATCATTCCAATCGTGGCCAGGCCGAAGCCGTAATGCCAGCCATACGTCTCACCAATATAGCCGCACAAGAGTGGACTCATCGCTGCTCCAAGATTCACTCCCATGTAGAAGATCGTGAATCCGCCATCGCGGAGATGGCTTCCGGCAGGGTACAGTGTTCCGACAATGGTTGAAATGTTTGGTTTAAAGAATCCATTGCCGACGATGAGGAGAGCCATCGCAAGGTAAAAGGCATTCGGGTTCTCGACACCCATAAATAAATGCCCGGCAGCCATTAACAATCCACCGATAATCACGGCAATGCGTTGCCCGAGTAGCCTGTCAGCCAGCAGTCCGCCAATAAATGGTGTCATGTAGACCAATGCCGTATAGGCACCGTAAACCGTGTAGGCCCGGCTGTCGTTATACTTGAGGAACCCTTTCGTCATGTAGAAAACCAGAAGGGCACGCATCCCGTAGTATGAGAACCGCTCCCACATTTCGGCGAAGAACAGAGTGAACAGGCCAGTCGGGTGGCCAAAGAGGGTTGTCTGACCTTTTGATACATCGCTCGATACGGACGCTGAACTCATCGTGTGTCCTTGCTGAATTGGCAATACCTGCGGAGATGAAGAAACGAAGCTTAACTTTCGCAGACACTACCCGACAATGTTGCAGCCAGACTTTCATCCTCAGAATTCAGATTCCCAACAGGCGAATCCTGCGCATGACGGATTACAGGCGGCAGAGGATAGCCGATTGGGTTGTGTTCTGATCGACTCACCAGGTTCCAACACTCTGTAACATCACTGAATGCCTGAATATGGATCTTGCACACGGCATGGCGAACCGTGATGATTCAGGCAGAGGTCATTCTCAGGATTCACGGCGTTGCTTGTCAGGGACCGGTGCTGCGCAATTCGGAATTGGTATTACACCGCGGAAAACACCATGAAAAAATGCCGACGATGTACAAAACCCGCCACATTGCACGTGACGGAAGTTCGAGACGGTGCAGCCTCAATTGTCCACCTGTGCGACAGCTGTGCCAGGGAGTATCTGGAGCAAAATCCAGACGACTCAAACTCACCCGTAACATCAGATCTGGCATCGAAGCTCGACGAACTGATGGGGGAAACGCATTCACCTGCGGTCTGTCCTAACTGCGGAATCTCATTCAACGAGTTCCGAGAGAGTGGTCGCTTTGGCTGCCCTCAGGATTATTCTGAATTCATGACTGAGCTGCTCCCACTGCTTGAGAACATTCACGAAGAAGTTGAACACAAAGGCAAACGACCTCGCAGTGCCATCGTCGGAACGAAGGAGCAGGGACGACTCATTCAACTAAGAAACGAGCAACGAAACGCAATTGAAGAGGAAGATTACGAGGCAGCTGCCCGCCTGCGTGACGAAATAGCGAAGCTTGAAAGCTCCATGCGGGAAGAAACACCGAAGAAGACTCGAAAGAAAAAGAAGTCCGACCCTGCTGAGTAGAAATCTAATCTAAAACAATGGGTTCTTGTCTGACTTGGGAATGTTCCTACAATCTTCCCACTCGAACCAGCTACAATGGGTTGGCACGGCACTCTAGTCTTTAAGGATATGACTTCGTTGAGTTCGGAACCCGACGACAATTCGTTTTGCATGGCAGAACTCGCTCGTACCAGTGGCGAATGGCTGAGAGGTGATGGTCCGGAATCGGACATTGTCATCTCCAGTCGCGTTCGCCTGGCTCGCAATGTCGCGGGGTTCGCCTTTGTAACGCGAGCATCGGCTGACGCTCGTAATCAGATCGTGCAAATGGTGAAGTCAGCCATGCATGATGAGATTCAACATCGCCCGGTTCATCACGTCAACATCGAAACACTGTCGACGCTCGACGGTCAGATGCTGATGGAACGCCAGTTAATCAGTCGTGAACTTGCCCGAGGCGATGGACCTCGCGGAGTCGCCATCAGCGAAGGCGAGCGTCACAGTGTGATGATTAACGAAGAAGATCATTTGCGAATTCAGGTTTTGCACAGCGGATTCGCTCTCGACGACTGCTGGATGGAATGCGACGCACTCGACAATCAAATCGAAGAAACCGTCCCATATGCTTTCCATCCGGAACTCGGCTACCTGACCGCGTGTCCCACAAATGTTGGCACGGGTATTCGCGTCAGCGTTATGGTGCATCTGCCAGCACTACGGTTGACACGCGAAATACAAAAGGTGCATCAGGCGGCTCAAAAAATCAATCTGGCAGTGCGTGGGCTGTATGGTGAAGGCAGCCAGGCGATGGGTGACTTTTATCAGATTTCCAATCAGGTCACGCTCGGCAAGTCTGAACAGCAATTAATCACGGAAGTGAAGGAAGTTGTTTCCAACATTATTGGCTGGGAACGCCGTGTTCGCGATCTTCTGATTCGAGACAAACGGGCTGAGCTGCACGATCAGGTGGCTCGAGCGTTTGGCGTCCTCACCAGCGCAAGATCAATCAGTTCCGAAGAAACCATGCACCTGTTGTCGAGCCTGCGAATGGGCATCCAACAGGGCTTGATCGACAACCTTGATCTGGCAACTGTCAACGAACTGTTTATTCACACTCAGCCAGCCCATCTGCAGACGCTGCACGGGGAGTCGCTTGAAACGGCTGAACGCAATGCCGTGCGTGCAAACTATCTCCGCAAGCGATTGAATTCATCATCGCTGGGTTGATGGGACGTCGCGCGGTCAGAAATGAGGCTGTCGCTGGTCTTGCAACTGACGGTCTCCCCCGCATTTAATTTGCCATGATCACAACTGTTCCATGGCGGGAGAGGCGTTGGGTGCGGGTGAAACTATTATCGCTTTGGTGCTGTGCAAGTTCCGTGGGTTTCAGCCATGGACGTCTTTTGTTCTGTAATACCAGGGCACTGAGTTGCCATTTCTGCATTTAGAGCAGTGTAATCAGCCCACTCGGCAGGCAAATTGTCTTCATGGAAGATCGCCGCAACCGGACATTCCGGAACGCACGCTTCGCAGTCAATACATTCTTCCGGATGAATGAAAAGAATCGCTTCACCTTCGTAGAAGCATTCGACCGGACATACAACAACGCAGTCTGTGTATTTGCAGTTGAAGCACGGCTCAGCAACGACATGAGTCATGGCACACCCTTTCATGCCAGATTAACTGGCGATCCATTTATCAAAATCGAATTGATTAAAGACACATTATAGAAACTGAAATTCGTACGAAGGAAAAATTATTGCAGTCCGACTCTCATTGTCAGAGCAGACAACTCACTCAGTACGAAACATACACTGTAAACAGCAACTGGCGGAACCTTTGAATTGCATTTCGGCGTTTTATGACATCCTTTCCAGCATTTTCCAGACTGGTAAGGCACGGAATATCAGACGATCGAAATTGAGACAGAGTCTCGACTTTCTGCGGCAAAATTCACCGATCCAGAGCTGATTCGAGACACGGAACAGTCAAAAAATTCTCTTCCAATTTCCATTAGCTCAACGCGACTCAGTCGTTCAAAACAGAATATCAGCTCGTCTGGCGTTGAGTTTTCCATGGGAAATTCCTCGTGGATTCTCTAAGTGTACCCATATCCGCTGAATCTTGTGAAAGTACGGCAGTGCCAGTTTGTCACAATCGAATATTACTGGCACAATGTTAGCGATGAAGAATTTGACATGGATGGTGCGGACTTGAATGACACGAGCCGAATTTGGTTTTTAATTCTGAATCCCGCAATTTGATAGACTTAAAACAAATCGGGCGGAGTTATTTCTGTCAATGGATGGACTGTTTCTTCGAATTTCCCTGTAGACGATTTACAGACAAATCCAGCCATCCGATTTTTTCTGATGGAAACGACAGAGAGTTAACGCCGTGCCTCTGACAAATCACGACCGCAAATTGCTAACCGACCTGCTGAATGGTCAAAGCGGGGCGTGGAAGCTGTTTATCGATCGTTACACGCCACTCGTTGTACAGGTAATCCAGCACTCAGCTCATGCGCATAGTCTAAAACTAAATGCTGCGGATATCGAAGACCTGTGTGCGGACACAATGGCGGAACTCTTGCTCCGCGACATGGCCGCGCTACGTAATTTTCGAGGCCGCTGCTCCCTGGCAACATATCTGGGCGTCATTGCACGGCGTATCGTCGTCCGAAAACTTGCGGAACAGCGGTTTTCTTCGGCAATGGGCCACGTGAATGCACACCATGCGGCTGTGGACCTCGCATCTGCGGAAAACAGCTCAGTACGTCAGTTAGACCAGCGAGATCAGGTTGAGTCTCTGCTTTCCAAGCTGCCACATGAGCCACGCCAGATTGCAAAATGGCTGTACTTTGACGAACTTTCGTATCTGGAAATTGCCCGGCGCCTTGGAAAACCCCTGAATTCCATCGGGCCCATTGTTTCGCGACTGCGATCATACCTGCAGCGCACGGGTGGCTAAGCCATCACAACGATAACGTTGTGACCATCAGGGGTGTCCTAAAGCCACGCGCCAAATAAATCGAACGCCATTAATTTACCGCGAACAGGGATTGGCGCACCTAGGCGTCTGAAGCGGAAAATGCCCAGAAATCCCGCAACGCGGATTGAAGCGTGATTCCGTATCGTGGCACCTGTGAACTCTATTCCGATTTTTCCGGAAATTCGGCGCACGGCTTGCATTGCAGTTAGAGCATGACAGGGCAGCTTGCGAGTTTCCCGGCAATTGATCCACTGAGAATTCCGCCGTGTTCACTTTTGTAAACAAAGTGTATTGGCGGAGTGTTGTTGATTTTTTGCATCGTGCTCGCGTCAAACAGTCGTGCTGCGCGCGCTGCGGGGAATCCGATTTCTCGCAAAGCATTCCCCCGCTTCAGTTTACGCGGGTTGGTCGTGTCCCGGAGTTTGCACGCCGCAGCCTGATGGCACAGCACTCGCGTTGCATCTTTTCAACAGACGCACAATCGGGTTCACTCGCTCAACACGCATGGGATGGCACGTTGAAAGAGGAGTGATGAGAACTTCGAATGGTTCTCTTCGCTGAAGACTTTCGCTTTGGCCAAAGTGAATGCCTGCCTGACAAATCAGTGCCTCTGTTCGTTTCTCTCTCTCTGTCTCTCTCGAAAGCTATAAAAATGAAGAATCTTTGGAATGACGAATCAGGCGTAATTTTGTCTGCTGAAATCGTGCTCGTTGGAACCATTCTGGTTCTGGGCATGATCGTTGGCCTGGTTGAATTGCAGTGCACCGTTGTCGCCGAACTCAGCGACCTGTCAAGCGCCTTTGGCAACATGGACCAGACTTTCAAGACATCTGGATTCCAGAGCACCAAGGGTGCTGGTGGTGAATTGAAATCACGCACGAAGGGTGCTGGGTACAACGACGTCGCAGATACTTGCGACTGCGACAGCAACCTGTCAATCATCTGCAATGATCCAGGCGAGAAGTAATTTGTTCAGGTTT
>JAYVNW010000954.1:0-1959 GCA_043758225.1 Candidatus Kuenenia sp.
GGAATCACGGCACAAGACACCAGCGTGTCGCCTTCATCCAGACGGATGATTCGGACGCCCTGCGTGTTGCGGCCGATGGTGTTGATGTCCGAAGCACGAATGCGTTGGATCTTGCCTCGGGATGTCACCATCAGCACTTCGTCGGAGTCGATGACAGACAGCACATCGACCACTTTGCCGTTACGTTTGGTCGTCTTGATGTCGCGGACACCCTTGCCGCCACGGCGTTGACGGCGGTATTGATTGTTGCTGGTCACGGAAGCTTCACCTTCAGATTCAACAACTTCTTCTTCGTCAGTTTCGACGTCCGCGTCGTCTGCGGTATCCGGCAGATCGTCTGAAGTCGGAAGACTCGCGACAACGTTGCCACCTGCAGTGAGTTCTTCAACCGGAACCTCTTCGCCGGAATCCAGTTCACCCGGGCCGAATGGCGTGCGCTTGCCGTAACCGAATTCGCAGATACTCAGCAATGTGCGATCAGGATCAGCAACCACCATTCCCACAACCGTCTCATCTTTCTTCAGCTTGATGCCTTTGACGCCGCGAGTCGCTCGGCCCATTGGTCGAGCGTCTTCGTGGCTGAAGCGGATCGCCATGCCACCTGAAGTTGACAGCACCAGGTCCTCGTCTCCCTGCACGATGCGAACGTCAACCAGAGCATCACCATCGTCCAGGCGAATCGCGATGATGCCGCCTTTCATCGGGCGACCGTAGGCAGACAACGCTGTCTTCTTGATGATGCCTTGCAAAGTTGCAATGACAAGGTACTGGTCGTCCGGGAAGTAACGCACGTTGAAGCAGTTCGCGATGCCTTCGCCTTCTTCCAGAGTGATCAGGTTCGCGAGGGCTCGGCCCTTACCGGTACGTGCCTGAAGCGGAAGGTCGTAGACCTTGATCCAGTGAACCTTGCCTTTATCGGTGAAGAACAGCAGGAAGTCGTGCGTGCTGGATACGAACAGATGCGCGATCGGATCTTCTTCGTCCGATGTGGCACCCTTGATACCTTTGCCACCACGATTCTGGGCTTCATAGACGTCCAACGGAGTTCGTTTGATGTAGCCACGTTGAGACATCGTGACGACCATCGGTTGTTCAGCGATGAGTGCTTCTTTGTCGTAGTCGCCGAGTTCTTCGTCGGTAATTGTCGTGCGGCGTTTGTCCGGGAACCGAGATTTCAGTTCTTCCATATCCGCGCGCACAACGGCTCGCAGATTGGCTTCGGCGGACAGCAGTCGCAGGTATTCGGCGATGTTGTCGAGCAGATGCTGATGTTCGGCAACAAGCTTTTCTCGTTCCAGATTCGCCAACGACCCCAGCTGCATGGACACGATTGCTTCGGACTGATTGGCCGACAGGAAGTAATTGTCTTCTTCGCCATTTTCAATCACGAAGGCTTTGAAGCCGTCGTCACCCAGAGCCCGTGACACCAGTGGTGACGGGATCGGAATCTTCTGCAACGCTTCTTTCGCGAGTGCACGGCTGGCGGAGTCGCGGATTGTCTTGATGATACGGTCAATGTCCGTCTGAGCCAGCAACAAGCCTTCGACGGTATGCTTTCGCTTGCGAGCTTCACGCAACAGGAATTCGGTGCGCCGACGGATCACGTCAACTCGATGACGAATAAACGAATCGAGCAGCATCCGTACAGTCATTAACTGCGGCCGATTGCCTTCCAGTGCCAGCATGATCACGCTGACTGTGGTTTGTAGCGGCGAATACTGGAATAACTGATTCAACACGACTTCTTTGTCTGCGTCGCGCTTGAGTACAATGTGCAATCGAACCTGCCACGACGGAATCGTTCGGTCGGTCAAGTCCACAATTCTGGAAATGCCTTTGATGCGTTCGTCACGCACCAGGATTTCCAGTTTTTCACGGATACGGTCGCGTGTGTCCTGATATGGAATTTCAGTCACGACAATAACGTCGGAATTTTTTTCTGTTTCGAAGTGCGTGCGG
>JAYVNW010000955.1:0-3897 GCA_043758225.1 Candidatus Kuenenia sp.
TAATGCTGCCAAGTCGTCGTCGCTGGATCAAAAATGGAGAGATAGGCGACGGTCGTTCCGTTGTAGACCGCGATTTTTCCATTCTGCAGAGTAATCAGATCGTGCGCATACTCATTTATCGGGCGAGGTCCAACGGGCCATGGAATCGTTCGGGTTGAGAGCATCGTTCCCGCGTTGTCGTACACTTGAAGTTGGTTATTCTTCACGACATAAACATTCGCCGCAACAGTATCGACGTCGGACCGCGTGACAGTCGCGGTGAGCGCGCCAGGACCTGCATCTTCTCGCACCGAAGTCGCATTGATCGTGAAAGTGAAGGACTCCGCATCAAGTACAGAAATGTCTGCTGTCCCGGTGACGGAACTACCCCCAATAACAGCATCCGCAGTCACCGTCACCACCTGAGTGCCATCAAGTATTTTGTCGTCGATGACATTCACGGGGAATGTCACTGCATTCCGCCCTGCCAGAATCGTAACGGTAGCAGGCACCTGAATTTCGGTCGTATCACCGCTCGCTAAAGTCACGGTCAGGTCCTGAGCGTTCGAACTGCCCGCCGGTCGTCGAATCGTCGCCATGACTCCACCCGATCCCGGTATCAATCCGTCGGCGTCTTCCGAAATTGTGGACGGAGTAATGCTGACCGTGAGCGGCGCTGGCCCTGTAAGAATTGTTGCGGTATAGATATCCAGTTGACGCCGAGTTCCGTCCGGGTTATTCAATGTACTGTTCGAATTGTCGGACCAAGTCGGGTGCATCTGTCCCGCGTTAAATGTGAATCCAATATAATCCCCAAGTTGCTGTCCACCGGTCGCAGGTACAGTTCCATCAGTGGTTCCAGCACTGATCCGAGTATTGGCATCCCAAGTCAGTCCGCCATCGTTACTGATAGACCCCCAAAGCTGAACTCGCGAGTTCGTCGGACTGTTGCGGGCATCGTAAAAGACGACACCAACATCACCTGTCGTCTGATCAACCGCAATCTTGCCAAACCACTGGCTGTTTATGGTTGCGTCGTCGTTCACTCGAATACGGTTACCCCAGGTCGCTCCATTATCACTCGAGATTCGGACGAAGATGTCCGTGTCGTCGTTCTCGTCGACGATTTCGTCAGTGTATACTAGATACAATTTACCGTTGTTGACGCCACCACTGCGGTCATATGCCAGGCCTCCCTCTGCGTCGATGGTTCGTTGAGGCTGCGAAGGAATCGCGTCAAATGTATTGACGTTTATTGTGCTGGCAATCACCGGTCCGGAAAATCCCAGGGGGCCGAGTCCATCGGGATCCGTGTTGACCTGAAGCTGCGTGGCATTCTGTCCTGTGACAACGACTTGCCCTGCAGGGCCAATGACGATGTCTCCAAACTGATTTACTCCTGTGACAGCCTGGGCTGCACCGAATGCCCCGACGTTCGCTGCTCCAACACCACTGATCGCTGCCCCACGGGCCTGTGTGCCTCCCTGAGCGTACGTGATCCATAACGACTGACCTGCACCCCCAAGCCCTGGGCCGGTGGTTAGAGTCGGTTGATCGACATTTCCTCCGGTGAACGATGTCAATTGGGAGAACGTCGCTCCACCGTCGGTGCTGATGGCGATCGGAATGGACTGCAGGTCCGCCGAAATGTAGGAGAGATACAAATTGCCAAAAGTGTCCCATGCGAGCGTTGGGTCGCAGCAGGCCGCGACCAGCGAATCACCGCCGTCCGCGATTAACGGATCCGGACCGTTGGAAGTCAGCCATGTCACTCCGCCATCAACACTTCGTGCCGCAAACAGTCCTCCGGCAGCGTTGTTTGATGACGCAAATAACTGCATTGGATTCGTTGGATTCACCAGGATCGCAGATTCGTCCTGATTCCCTGCAAGGCGGCTAATGTTGATGTTCGGCCCTACAGTCAAAGTCAGCAATGTTCGAGCCTCACAGGCCTCTGTTTCCACGCCGCATCGTATGGCACGCTTTCTACGGACGGATTTGGCTCTTAGCAGACTTCGTAAGCCACCTTCATTTTCTGTAAGCATTGACCTTAGTGCGGAAACAAACTTATTCGAACAGGAACGGCTTTGTGACATGGTTCGGGAAACCTCACTCTGAGAAGTCTAATGATTCTGGATGGAATTCGGACGAATTTGACCGAAAGACCGCTGCCAACACAGGAAAGAAAAAGTTGTAATATTTCCACCAGCCTGGGAAAGTGAAACACTTTGCCCTCTACTTTGCCACAGTCAAGTTTTTCGGGGCGTACGAATCAGAGGGCAAATGCTATGCGAAAACGTTTAAATGGATCATCGCGAACGATACTGGAACAGCCTGGGCTTTAGCTCTGAGACAGAATCAGGTTGTGAAAATGGCGAATCGGCGTAATTGAAAGCCTTTCAGGGTGTGCCAAACACCAAACCCGCGCAGGCCAGATTTTGACAGAAAACCACACGACTCAGAAGCAAACGACGTTAAAATGCACAACTTCTAACGCGACTACAGCCAAATTACCATGTTTGCCAGCAAAAGTCGCATGATGTTGGGAGTCGGTACCATCCAGTGCAACGGCAATTCATATGAATTGCTGCTGTATTTTCCACCCCATACCCCGCGTACCTACTGGCGCGAGCTAACAGCGCAGAAATGTCTGACTCCCCAGAGTCGCATCGGTATCTGGGATTACTAGTAAACAGAAAATACAACGAACCCCTAAAACCTTACCAAGAATGCCAACGATTGGTGAAAATGGGCAATCCGTGACGAGTCCCAGCCAATTCTTGTAGACTTTGAGCGTGGTCGGAACGGACTCAGCGATACCCCATCCCGTAGGCTGTCGTGTTATTGAATTGCGACTCATTTATAGAGACATGAGCGTTGCTCACCCGGCTTTCCAGGACATTGAATTTATGATATTTGGCGACAATCGAGTTCCGCTTGCGTCTCGTTCGGTGTTTTTCGGGCGGCTGTTTCGTTCATTGACGATGTCGCTGTTGTTGATCTTCGTCAGCCTGAGTATTGGCGTGGGGGGCTATCACTGGATCGCAGGGCTGTCGTGGGTTGATTCATTTTTAAACGCGTCCATGATTCTCGGCGGAATGGGACCGGTTGATGTGTTGACGTCGGCTGCGAGTAAGATCTTCGCGGGTTGTTATGCTTTGTTCTCTGGACTCGTACTTGTTGGAGCAACAGGTCTGATTCTTGGACCAATTCTTCACCGGGTGATGCACCGACTGCATTTGGATGATCTCGATGATTTCGAAGAAGGCTCCGATCGCTCATGAATAATTTGGCTTGCGATCCACCGCAGGAATCAGCGCAGCCTGAAATCCAGATTTTGAGTAGTAGATTTCGCTGGAAGGCGGGACTTGCACTGTTCGCGATCGGGGCAATCGCTACGGTAGCAATCAACCGTAGTGCTCCCAACGATACGGACAAGATCATTCGCACCTATGAAGGCGTTGCGATCACACTGCTGGTTCTGGTGATCTGGTGGGTTTTCTTTTCGGGAATTCGCTTCTGGACTCGGCTGGCTTGTTTGGCGTTGAGTGGTCTAGCCATTGGCGGCGGGTTGATGTTGTGTGTTCGCAACGTTGAATTTACCGGGGATATGCGGCCAATATTTTGGTTCTTCTGGGATGCTCCTTCTCCGAGTGAAAAGGCTCAGGAATGGCTGAACCAGAATGCTCCACAGAGCAGCATCGCAGCAATTCCTGAAGTGCCAAACGATCGTGCCTCGGAAGTCACTGACACGCAGGTCAATCTGACTATTACCGCAGCCGATTGGCCACGAAATTGTGGACCGAACGGGAGCCGCGAAATTGTGGAACCTCAGTGTTCGTTCGACTGGCAGAACAAAGTGCCGATTGAGCTTTGGCGTCATCCGGTTGGTGACGCATGGTCGTCGTTTACGATTGT
>JAYVNW010000956.1:0-2703 GCA_043758225.1 Candidatus Kuenenia sp.
TTCGAGATTCGGAATAACGTGATCGACAACACTCGTAATGATGCAGACATTGTCACAGCTGGCGACGGGATCGTGGTGCGACTGGCAAAAGATGTTTCCACGACGGAAGCAATTTCCCTGTTTTCAAAGTCCGTGATCGATGGAAACAGCATTGGTGTGGATGCGGGAGGCAACGAAGGCAACGGTCTGAATTTCATCATGGGTGACCGAACCCGCATTCAGGATTTGCAACTCACCAATACTGTATTTCTGAACAACGGTCAGGACGGATTTCATTTCGTGCGAACTCAAGACGCCGATCTGAATTCAGTCGTGATAGAAAAGAATCGTAGCACAAATAACGGTGGCGACGGTTTCGACATCTTTGCACAGAACACAGTCAAGGATCAGTTGGATTTTAAGATCAATGAAAACGTGATCGATCAGAACGCTCAGTATGGTCTGCGTCTTAGACTTGAGGCAGATGCCAGAATCAACGTTCAGTTTGATCGCAACTCGGTAACGGCGAATGGCCACACGCCAGGCGGACAAGGTTTCCATCCAAACGACAATGTCCCTGGGTCAACGAATTCCGCAGGTGGAATCGGGATTTTCGCCTTTGAAGAAATCGGTCTGACATGGGAAATGGCAGAATCCCATATCGACAACAACATCGGCGATGGGATGAGCATTGATGCGTTTAATCAGGATGACATTCTGGTGACGCACCTGACTTCAACAAATTCGACATTCAATGGCAACTCGCTAACAGGACTTCGAAATCAAGGTACTTCGTACGGGGCGTTGGCATTCGTTGGAAATCAGTTTAATAACAACGGAGAAGACGGCGTTCGCATGGTCTCCATCGATGACAAGAACGACACTTTCTACCAACGCCGCGTCGGAGGTCGAGACATTTCAGTGACAGGACTCGCTAACCAGTTCACTGGGAATACTCAGAGCGGAATACAGTTGGGGCAGGGTGTATCCGCCAGCTTCGGAGATGGGACTGTCGTAAACGCTAACTATTTCAACAACAACGGCGAAGACGGATTGAAGCTCACTCAGCACAATAGTCCTACCATGGATGCACTGAACCTGCAGCGAGTGATTCAGACAAACCTGAACTATTTTCAATCAAACGGAAGTAATGGGATTGATGTCGGCCACGACAATCTTCAGGAAAAAAATGCGGCCAAAGGCTGGGGAAATCCTGAACATGGTGACGAAGTTGCATCCGATATCCACCTGCTGGTCACTAACGCCGTTGTCAGTGGGAATATCAGCGACGGGATTGAATACCTGGTGGACAGCGTACTTGAGATACCGCGAATTATTGGCGGTGGGCAGGACGTTGCGTTCCTTGCCAAATCATCAATGGATGTTTCGAACTCGCGTATCGCGAATAATGGCGGCCGTGGAATTGATATCCTGAATCGAGTGGAACAAGACAGTTATATCTCGCTGATCAACAACACCGTCTTGTCGAACCGACTTGAAGGTATCTATGTTTTAAATTCAGCCGCACACGGTCAGTTGCAGAATAACTCTGCGGACGCACTTGTACAGGTTGTCACGGGGGCAGCGACAGCAAACATCGAATTGCGTATCCAGCAAAACCTAATTCAGTCTAACGGCAACGGTACCGACCAGGCACGTGTGCCGATTGAGAGATCCTTCGGCGGTAACGACGCGACCGGCAATTATCTTCCTGACTGGACGCATGATACGCAATTGACACCTGGGACACTTGGAGGCTTAGTGGTTCGCGTAGGGACCGTGGATTCGGTTGGAAGACTCCTTGCTGCTGATGCCGGCCTTGAACTCGGCCAGTCGGGAATTGATGCCGAAATCTGGAAGAACTCGTTCGACGGTAACTTTGGTGCGGATGTTTACTTCGACAGTTTCACCTCGGCCCTCGCGCCGCAGACGTATTCCAACTTCAATGCTGGCGATACGCCCAGCTTCTTGTGGAGCAACGGATATCGTGATCCCTTGTCGCGTTTCAACTTGAGTTTCCGTGAAAATATAGGGAACTCTATCGATGTGATGAATGGGTTTGCGTATCAGGACAACTTTGAACCGGAATTCAAATCTCGAAGCGGTGTTAATCCACCAGGATCGTCCGCTCCGAATCATGATCATAACAATGATGACCCAGGCCATTGGATTCAGCCTCCGGGTCAACTTTCGCGAAAGCGCAATATGACGCGAACGATTGGTCGCTCGGATGGATTCATTGGTGATATCACCGGATCTCATCGATTTCTTAACGTTGGAGTTAACTGGAGTTACGACGGTACGGGAACGTCGACATGGCGAGTTGAGTCAGACTTTGGCACAACGAATACGTTTCCTCAATCAAGCTCGACCGCTGGATACAGCAACTTTTTCACCAAAGTTGGATTGACGAACACTCGGCCTGGATTCGGCGATACGGACCAATTCTATTACCAATGGGACACGGGCGTAGATACACCTTCGTTCACCGGCGTTACTCCGTATTCACTTTCTCGCGGTGACATTTTCAATGTGCTTATCGGCGAAGCTCCAATCGTCGCCGATAAGCTTGACAACAACAACGCATTTGTGTCGGCGTACAATCTGGGGACACTCGCCGGTGCCGCAAATTCGGTAAATGCCCGGACGACTGACGGAAACCTGAATCTGAATGTGAAAGGAGACCGCGACTACTATCGATTTACTGCTGCCGGAACAGGAATA
>JAYVNW010000957.1:0-1796 GCA_043758225.1 Candidatus Kuenenia sp.
TGGATTCCAGTCGCAAACGACCACCAAACAGACTGGCTTCGTCGACGACACCTTTGACCGAAACGACGTCACCCTGTTCTTCAACTGTCACTTGATGTGCTGCCAGATTTGCGATGCGTCCATGCAGTGGCAAAAACTGGTCGGACACAACTTTGCCATCGGCGTCGCGAATGACATCGTTGCCAGGGGCTCCATGCCAGCCAAGTCCACAACGGCAGATAAGTTCATTAAAACCATCCAGCCATCCGATTCCCCCACGCCGCATCTGATCGACAAATGTTGGGTGGACGGGGCGTTCCACCGGCGAATCCCATTTCACTGGGACTTCATCAATCATGCCACGCCACACACCCATTCCGCGGGTCGGCAGAAGTTCCAGCGACATTCGACCGTTATTGAGTGTTACGACATCTACGCCGTCCGATAATCCGCCCGACATGCGTCGCATGGATGCTGACCACGCCTGATTATGGCCAACGAACTTCGATGTCGTGTTATGAATTCCAGCTTCTACATTCACCAAATCGTGTCGCACGCTGAACACCCTTTTGAACCATTTGAATGCTACCACAAGGACTTAGCGGAGACCGTTACGTCTGCTAAGGCCCGAACCTTTGACGAAGCATATTGCACGAGCGGATTCTGTGAAAGCAGTCTCAGAACCATGTTGAAGTCTACCATCTCCGAAAAGCAAACTCGCTTCCATGGAGAACAGCCTCTTGCGCCGTATTGTCGTCTGGTTAACATCGACAAACTGTGACCTTTACGCCGATGCGTCTGGAGTTTGGACGAACAACTTTTTGATGATGGCTGCAATCGCGCGCAGGATGAAGGGCAGCAGGAACGACGCCAAAAGTGCAGCGAATAAGGGGCCGTCGAGCAGCGCAATGGGGCCTTTTTCAGCAACAACGGACAATCTGGGAACACGAGTTCCAGCGCCAACAAAGACCATCGTGCTCGGTAACAAGCCCACTTGCGTTGTCCACAGAAACGTGCTGGCGGGAACAATGCTCGTCGCTCCAGAGGCGTAGTTCAGAAAGCTGTACGGTGTGTGCAACAATCTCAGTGACAACAAATAGAATCCCCCGTCCGACTCCATTTTCCGTCGAAATCGATCCAGCTGTATACCGAAACGGGCGTCAATAGCTTCGCGAAAGATAAACCGACTGGCGAAGAACGTTGCCATTGCTGCTGTTGTCAATGCCACGTCCACCATAAGCACACCAGCCCAGAAGCCGAACAACCAGCCTGCGATGACAGATTTTCCAGCGGTGCCTGGGATCAGCGAAAGGCCCAGATAAAGCGCGAAACCAATCACCCAGAATCGTACAGGGTTCGCATGAACCGCATTGAGAAGGTACGTCTCTTCTGCGATCAACCACTGAAGTGAAGAGTACTGATGAGCCACGATGCCGCATGTTGCAACGACCACAATCAGTCCGACAAGTGCCAGGATTCGCTGGTGAATTACTTTCACGACTTATCCCCGCGACAAACGAGAACAACACGACTCTGTTCTAATGACACTGTCACAACTGCGCGCTCATCTGCACAGTTTGACTTGAGTGTACCACAGACGCACGCCGCAATAAGTCCCGTTCAATCTCAATGTTCGCCTAATCGCAGGAACGACAGCAACGCGAAACTATTTTCCACGCTTTGAATTACACTCCTACAGGATGGGATGTCGCATTGGAATTGCTTTTGCACAACTTTATGTCGATGTGCGAATCTACTGTGCGACTGAGTTCCGGAGTTGCCATGAAACGATCAACTAGAGCCGCGCTTCTGAGTCT
>JAYVNW010000958.1:0-6320 GCA_043758225.1 Candidatus Kuenenia sp.
TTCACCGCAGCCTGAATTCGATTTTGTTCAGCCTTCTCTTTTCGGAAATGATCGTTCACAAGGTTGCTGAGCGTCCGCTTCAGGAAATCGCGAAATCGCCCTTTTTCGGGAGCAACCGTTTTGAAATCGCCTCGCAAAAACCTGACTGCGAAATCCTGAGCAAGGTCCGATGCGACGTGTTCATTGCGAACCGCGCCGAGTAAATAGCGAAACACGGCTCCGGAATAATTCAGCAGTAAATCACGTTGTGCTTCTGTGGTTGCTTCGCTTTTTACCTGAGTGGCCGCGAAAAGCTGCGACCAGTTAGTATGTATCTGGCTCAGTCGGCTGCTGGGATTCTGTATTTGGATGGCTGCGCGAAGCATTCAGTTCTCAAAGATGTTAGTCGGCGAAAAAATCGAAGCTCGGTCGACTCGGGAGATTGTACGCTTACAGATCACGGTTTGCGAACTTTCGTCTGAATTCTGCGTCTGGAAGCTTTGAATCCCAGAGGTTCCTACTGTTGAATGCGGTCCGGGAGCTGTATGATCGAACTGATCAAACCGGCGAATCATCGCAGAGACCCCTTGTGGCAGACAACATTTCAGACGAAGACATTGATTTGGACGACGGTGCGTGGAGCGTTCCTCCGCCGTTTGTACCGTCGTCGCGCTCGGGGGAAAGTGCATCGGCGGCAAAATTCCACACCGATCTTGAACGGCTTTCCACCAGCGATGATCCACTGCTCGAAAAGGGCAAACTGGGCCGCTATCCACTTCTGCGCATGATTGGTCGCGGCGGCATGGGGACAGTTTACGCCGCATATGACTCCATCAATAATCGAAATGTTGCCGTCAAAGTCCTGCATGCAGAACTTGTGCATCAGCCTCATGTTCGACGGCGCTTCGAACGCGAAGCGAAAATGCTGGCTGAAATTGACTGTCCATTTGTCACAAAACTTTTTGAAATCTCTGACACTGATGGTTACCTCTTTCTGGTTCAGGAACTGATCGAAGGTCAATCGCTGGCAGAACAAATCACATCTGCCGGTGGCCTCTCTGAAGCGACAACTATTCAGATCGGGATCTGCATCACGACAGCGCTGCATGAGCTTCACCGCAGCGGAATTGTGCACCGTGATGTTAAGCCAGAGAACATTCTTCTGGTTCGCGGAGCAACGGATGATGCCGGGCGCATCATTGCAAAACTCAGCGATCTTGGAATCGCACGCATGGAAGAAGCACCTGACACCACTGCGATCACATCCGCGCAGTCGATGCTGGGGACGCCGATGTACATGTCGCCTGAACATTTTGATGGTGGCTCACAAGTCACGGATCAGTCGGACATTTATTCACTGGGCGCAACGCTGTTTCATGCGATGACCGGACAGCCCCCATTCCCCGCTGATACTTTTCTTGCGCTCGCCGACGCACATCGACATGCGCCGGCACCAAACCCGCAACTGCTCAACAAACGAATCAGCGATGGCCTGTGTGAGGTTGTCATGAAGTCGCTGCAAAAGCGCCCTGATATGCGTTATCGCACGGCAGCAGAACTTCTCGACGATCTTCGTCGTCTGCAGCTTGGTGTCGCAACCAGCGTCAATTCACATCCGCTGTTGCCGTCGAGTACTTCGGGGCGAATGGCCGCATTCAGCTTCACATGGGAAATGAAGAGTTCACCCGAAGAACTCTGGCCGTTCGTTTCAAATACGGAACGACTGAACCGAGCAATCAATCTGCCTTCTGTCGCGTTCTCGATTCGCAGGAATGCCGCGGCTGGTCGGCAGAGAATTGCGGAAGCACGCATCGGCGGCATTCAGATGCAGTGGCTGGAACACATGTTCGAATGGATTGAAGCGCGGCGAATGAGCGTGCTGCGTGAATTTCAATGGGGCCCCGTGTGCTGGATGACCAGTGTTGTGGAACTCAACCGTCGCGCCGATGGTGGAACAACGCTGACGCATTCAATCAGGATTAACTGTCGGCATTTTGTAGGTCTGGCGTTCGTCAACCTGCAATGGCACGCACTAACAAAGCGATCGCTGGACAGAGTTTACCGGCGTATTGATGGAGTGATCGGCCGTCCAAAGCACCTTGTTGAGCATGTCGATGCGTTTGAGGAATCGATTACGCTTTTGCCACAGTCAGCCAAATTGCTGGACAAGATTATGGATCGATTGGCCACCAGAAATCTCAATCGAGTGGCTATCCTGAAAATTACGGACTACGTTCGCTCAGCATCTGCCCAGAACGTCAGCCATATTCGGCCGAGAGTCCTTGCGAAAACTTTGCAGCTGCGGGCGGATGCCGTGATTGACGTTTGCCTTCATGGAGTAAACGAAGGACTGTTCGATTTGTCCTGGGACGTGATTTGTCCATCCTGCCGGATTGCAACAACTTCGCAGGATTCGATTGAGAACATTAAGAAGCACACTCGCTGCGAAGCATGTGATTTTGACTTTGAAGTGAATTTCGCCACCAACGTTGAACTCATTGTTCGCGTGAACTCGCGAATCAGAAAACCGGAAACCGGACAATACTGCATTGGTGGTCCTGCACATTCACCGCACGTCGCCGCTCAGACGCGTTTGTCTGCGGGTGAAACGGTTGATTTAGGCCTGGAACTGCCGGAAGGACACTATGTGCTGCGAGGTCCGCAGTTGCCGTTTTCCATTCCATTGGATGTTCATGCCGCGTCAAAAATTGACAGACTGGTTGTCGATCTGTCGGCTGGATGGAGTCGCAAGGCCTCTGCTGAACTGACATCATCGAGGCAACTGATTACAGTTTCCAATCACGGTGAAAATGAGATTCTGTTCCGCATCGAACGCAGCTCGATACCGGATGACGCCGTCACTGCATTGCAGGCGGCCGGATTGCCGTACTTCCGTCAGTATTTTCCTAACCAGATACCTTCGGCTCAGCAACTTGCAAGTCTACAGAATCTAACGTTCATCATTGTGACAAATCGCAGCGCAGATGAATTGACTCAGCGCGTCGGCGAATTAGCTTCATGTGAACTGAAGAAGCAGCACCTGGAGCAATTAATCGAACTGGCGACTCGGTCGGAAGGAACATTCGTCAGGCCGCTTGACGAAGGCGGACTGCTGGTTTTTCGTAGTCCAGCATCAGCCTTGCTGGCGCTCGAGGAGATTGAGGACACGATTCCCCGGACCAACGGGACGGTGTCGTGGCCACCTGTCGTCGTGATTCATCAAGGGCCGGTCCTGGTCACGACAATCAATGGACAGCTGGAGTACCTCGGATCATTGCTGCGCAACATCCAATCGCTGGCGGCAATTGGGCAGCCATCTGAAATTACAACAAGTATCAAATTCGCGCCGCTGCTGGTATCCGCGGGATTCGAAATCGCAACATCTCAAAATCAGCCCGATCCAGAGGGTGCGGTCCTCAGCGAGTCTGTTACTGATTCTTCCGTCATAAGATTTAGACTGCGACGTCGATGAATGACGGTAATTTCATTTTGTATGACAACATAAGCCTTGAAACACCACCGTCGTTGTCACGACGAACAGTGCAGTCAGCTCAGGCTCAATAGATGTTTTGTGGTATTCACGGTTCGCTATCTTTCTGAAAGGTGACACATTCAGATTCCGTCGGTATACGAAAACAGCCCCACCAAAGACTGGCGGGGCTCAAGTTCACATCAAACGAAATTTGACGTTCATTTTCAGACAGTGCTATTCTGTTTTTGCCGCGACTTTCTGGAGATCGGCCTGCTCTTTCGCCAGTTCAGCTTTCGCGTCGTTCACTTCAGCTTGTTTCTTTTGTTCAGCTTTCAGTGCATCGTCCAGCTCTGATTGAAGCTTCGCGCGATTGTCGTCGTTGGCATCCTTCAAACGTGACTCAGCAGCAGCGACTTCTGCAGTAGCATCGGAAAGCTGTTGCTCTTGTTTTGACAAAGCTTCTTGGCATTTCTTAACGCGTTTCTGACCGTCTTCCACGGCCCTTCGCGTGGTTTCTACAAGTTCGCGTTTTGCGTCCGCGACTTTTTTGTCAGCAGCGATCTTCGCATCCACAATTTCTTTTTGCCGAACGACCTCAGCTTCGGTGAGTTTGTTCTTTCCGTCGCGCACGGCCTCGTCCAAATCTGCACGCTCTTCCGCCAAGTTCGATTTTGAGTCTTTCAACGCTTCATGAATGTCTCTACTTTCTGCAGCAATGTCATCGATGACAACCTTTCGAGTTTCATGAAGGTCCTCTGCACCTTCCTGCTTTGCATCCACAACCATCTGATCCGCGTCACGCTGGGCTTGATTGTAGTTTGACTCCGCTTTCTGAACGTCTTCCGGGCCAGTGTTACAACCGACGCAGACCCCAATCAGTGCAAACGCTGGAACTACAAGTGTTTTATTCATCTCAATACTCCCCGGAAATTCGTAGAAAACTGGTTCTGAAACGACTTGGCAAAATCGATCATGCCAATGGCTGAACCCCACGTACTAATTGACGTTGATTCTTCGGCCACTGAGCAGAGAAATAATTGCAAGTACAATGAACACAAAGAAGCAAATCTTTGCAGCTCCATATGCCATGCCTCCGACAAGACCGAATCCCAATGCCCCAGCGACCAATGCGATAACCAAAAACGTAATTGCGTAACCCAACATGACTTTGCCCCTAAATTCGAACAGCCACAATTGCAGAAGTGAACACTCACTCCTTCCTTTTCAATTTACATCTAATAAGCACTATGCGTGCCAATCATCAGAAAACTTCAAATGCATCGAAAAACGCGAAGCATTCTTCAGCAAATTGATTCTTAAAAAAACGATCAGGTTGAATAGCGTTCAGTTCGACTGATAATCGATCGTCGTTGGTAATCGACGCGGTGTCATAAACATCAAGTACTCATGGCAAGGAAAATTCGCCCAATGAACCAACGTGCGTTTCTGTAACGGATGGTTGAAAAATGGTCGGCGGTTTGTCACACGTGGTTCGAATCAGGTGTGCTCGCGAAGATGCCGCATGTTCTCGGCGAATTTATCGCATTTCCGGGCGGTCGTGGTTCGTGCGGCACACTTACGAAGGCAGCATTCGGGTGAGGCGGCCACGACAGGGAGAGGGACTGATCGCGTTAATTCCATCACTCAGCAGTTTGAATCGTCCTGGATCGACGATTTCCATATGAGCGGAACAATGATGTTCTCACAAGGCCCCGCGATCTCTGAAGCATTCGTTCTGCGAGGGGAATATGACGTCGCGCCTTCGCAGCCGAAATGGGGCTGGGGGGCCGTCTACTTATTGAACAGCGAAACGCAGTTGACCATCACAAGTTACTACAACATCGACTCGCAGGGAAAAAGGTAGACAGCAATCGATACTGTTTACAATCGAAAATAGTCTGGAATTGTAAGTAATCATTCAGTCCCGCGTGCACCGCATCTCGCTTGGGTCTTTCGATCATCGGTCAAATTGGTGCTCACTTCCGATCGATGAACCGAAACACTGCGAGGGGCTGTGATGCCCAATCGCACGCGGCCTCCTTTGGTGTCGATGATCTGCACCCGAATGCCGTCACCAATGATGATTTCTTCGCCAGTTTTTCGAGTCAATACAAGCATGATGAATCCTCCTTGAATATAGTTGAAAGCTAGCCTTGCTTATCCGATGTGCGTCGGGTCGAACAATTGCTGCCACCCCCGCAAAGTCGTCCGCAGCATGTATTCCTAACTGAAGAGTGCATGTCCTGTTCCAAATCGGCAATTTTGGCCAATGTTCGAAAAACCCGCGAAAAATCAGAGATTTCCGCGTCAATTCCCGGTCGCTCACCGACCAAATTCATTTTAACCGGTCGTTCAGAACTCAGCTGATGTTAAGTTTCACTTCGCAAAATTCGTCGTCGGGCACAAAGATGCTGATCAGCTTGCTCGCATGCCCTCACGAAACTGCCGCAGTGTCAAGAGTCAGGTCGTTGTTGACGGAACGCCGACAGTCTGGTGTACACAGCATGACGAGGTGACGCTCGCTCCGGCAGGAGAGCCGATGCAAAAATCTGTCGGTTTTTTTTGTCGTTCCATGTTTTTCGCTTCGGTCGAAAAAATGCCATCATCTGATGTTTCGGGGGAATCTATTAAAGCGGCATGTTGTTTGCGTTTGACAAATAAGTTAAGGCCACGACATTTTGGTCGAAGCCTTCTTCGCTGCTGCCGGAGTCGTTATCCGGAGGCTCAACATTAGGGACTCAGAAAATGGACAATGAAACTAAGACCATCGAAGAAACGCCTGTGGGGCACCTCTACGGAAAAGTCATCGGGATCTTCAAGCGTCAGGCTCAACTTGAAACCTTTGTCACGCAACTCGGCACGACGGGAG
>JAYVNW010000959.1:0-7728 GCA_043758225.1 Candidatus Kuenenia sp.
GCATCAATCGGAAGTTCTTTTGTTCCCGGTGTGAACCGAGCACTCGATCCTTGAACACACAAGACAACTTGGCCTTCGCCAGCTCCGACGGTATCAACGACAACAAATGATCGGCCGGTTGGCTTCAAACTTTTCTGATCCTTTTCATCGACTCGCAGCGGTTCCACGAGCAACAGCTTCTGTCCAATGAGCGACTCAACTTTGTGAGACGCTACAAGGCTGCCGGTGATACGTGCCAGAAACATGAGAAATGTTAGATTTCAGTGTTCAGCATTCAGTGCTTAGTGAATCGCAGGACTCATCAGTTACTGAACATCAAACGCCCGAAAGCTCCTTTACTGAAAACTGAAAACTGAAAACTTAGCGAAGCGCTTCCGCCGTCTGTCTTGCCACGACGAGTTCTTCATTCGTTGGCACGGTCCAGACCTGGACTTTGCTGCCATCTTTGTTCAAACAGGCTTCGCCCTTCAAGCCCTGATTCTTTGTGGAGCACAGTTCGACACCGGCCCATTCCATATCTCGGCAAACGTTCGCTCGAATACGATCACTGTTCTCACCAATGCCGCCGGTGAAGACAATCACATCCGCACCGCCCAGCAATGCCATGTACGATCCCACGTAAGACCGAATCGACGCTTCGAACAGCTTCAAAGCCTTCTCCGCGCGATCATGTCCCTTTGCTGATGCTTCTTCCAGGTCGCGGCAGTCACCGCTGAGTCCGCTGATGCCCAGCAGACCACCCTTCGAAGACATTTCGGTCAGGACTTGCTCGAATGTCAGCCCCGTTCGTTTCATAATCACAGGAATCGCATAAGCATCGAAATCACCGACTCGATTGTTGTTCGGCAGGCCTCCCTGAGGACTCATGCCCATGGACGCGGCAAAGCTTTCGCCATTTCGAATCGCACAGATCGACGCACTTCCACCGAGATGGCAACTGATGACCTTCAGATCCTGTTGAAAAGGGGTCTGACTCTTTTGCGCTTCAGGGTCTGACCCCTTTTCGGCAAGAATCTGCGCGATGCGGCCGGCGATGAAGCGATGGCTGGCACCGTGAAATCCCCAGCGACGAATCTCAAAGTCCGTGTACCATTCGTAAGGAACCGCGTAGGCTCGATGTTCGAACGGAATCGTTTCGTGAAAGCCTGTTTCCAAAGCAGCCACCAGAGGAATCTGCGGAAACGCCTGCTGCAGCTGCCTCATTGCCCGAACATAAGGCGGGTTATGAGCCGGAGCAATGTTCGACAGAGCTTCCATCTTCTGCAGCAGTGGCTCATCGACGATTCGCACGCCGCTGAGATCTCCTGCAAAAACTGCTTTGAATCCAATACCGCCCACTTCGTTCACTGACTTCAGACAACCATGTTCGGCATCCGTCAGTTGTCCGAGGCAAATCCCCACAGCCGCCGCATGATTCGGAACGGACTGCTGAGTTTCTGCCTTGTAACTTCCAATCTGCACTGAGCAGGCACTAAGAGCATCCGGTTGTCCGATGCGATCAATGCCACCCTTCGCAAGCTGCGCTTCGTTCGACAGGGCGAACAAGCGATACTTGAAACTGGTAGAGCCAAGATTGGCGACGAGTACTTTCATGATGACTTTTCATGTAGGTCCATTCTGCCGGAAAGGACTTCGCGACTCATCGCGACCTGCGACCAAACGCAGTTTGATTGAAGTTGAGCATGTCGTCGTTGAGCGGATGTTCGCTCATCGGGTTCGACCTGCGGCGAAAGTCCTCCCCGGCAGGGAAGACCTACAGAATCGCAGGTCGGGCTACATTCTTACAGAATCGATTCCAGCAGTGATGCTTCTGGTCGTGGAATCAAGTGAGCACAAATCAGCTCACCACTTTGTGAAGCAGCAGCAGCACCCGCATCAACAGCAGCGCGGACCGAGCCGACGTCGCCTTTGATGATCGTAGTGATGAAGGCCGCCCCGATATTCAGCTGCCTGACAAGAGTTACGTTTGCAGCTTTCAGCATAGCGTCTGATGCCTGGATCGCGGCAACCAGACCCTTAGTTTCAATCATTCCAATAGCTTCGTTCATTGGTCTTTGTTCCAAAAAGAGTTCAAGTTGGTTTGGGTTCATGGGCAAGGAATTTCAAATTTGAAATATGAAATTTGAAATGCACAAAGTGCCCGCTTACTTCCTGGCTGGTGCTGCCGTCTTGCCCTTTGGCAGAATTGCTGTCAGTTCTTCGTTCGGGCGAGGAATGACTTCCACGCTGATGACTGTGCCCAGCTTTGATGCTGCGGCAGCACCGGCGTCAACAGCTGCTTTCACAGCGCCGACATCACCCACCACAAATGCGGTGACCAGACCACTTCCGATCTTGTCCCATGAGACAAGCTGCACGTTGGCAGCCTTCAGCATTGCATCAATGGCTTCGATCATGCAAACGAAGCCTTTCGTTTCGATCATGCCCAACGCTTCCGTCGATTTTGCCATATCAAGTTTACTCCAGCCTTTGCACGCTTCGATCCTGAAGCAACATCGGCGATAAAAAACAGCGGCGGGTCCATCGCCACAGGAAACAGCGAATAGTGACCAGCGAATAGTGACTAGCTGCAGCAGGAAGCTGTGCGGCTATTCCTTAATCGCTATTGACTATTCCCTAATGTTGACACTTACACAGTTCCGGTTTTACCAATTCAACCTTTGAAGCTCGTTCGAGTCCACAGGCATTGCCTTCGTCGGTGTCCAGGTGAATTTCCAGTTTGATTCCTTTGCCCGCACGGACAACGAGATCTTCCAGCACAGTTGTACAGCCGGGTGATTCGATTCTCAGATGGACGTGATCACCGTTTGCGACCCCGTAGTAAGCAAGATCGTCTGCACCCATGTGAACGTGTCGCATGGCTCGAATAACGCCTTGTTTCAACTCAACGACACCGTGTGGTCCCATCAGTACACAACCCGCAGATCCTTTAACATCCCCGCTGATTCGAACGGGCAGCTCAATGCCCAGAGAAATCCCATCGGTGAATGCCAATTCGACCTGCGAATCTTCGCGGCAAGGGCCGAGAACGCGCACGCTCGGCAGCATTCGACGACGAGGTCCAACCACTGCGACCGTTTCTTTGGCCGCGTAGTAGCCGTCCTGATAAAGATCTTTTTCCGGCGTGAGTTTGGCTCCCGGGCCAAACAGCATCTCGACGTGTTCCTGAGTCAAATGCACATGGCGAGCCGAAATGTTGACAATCAGCGGATTGCGTTTCGCCACAGGCCCGGCAGGTATTGACGCAACTGCGATCGGTTCCGATCGGAGCACCGGAATGCCACCTGTGCCGTTCATAGGCGACCCGCCCACGCGCGACCCAAGATGCCGATTCAGCACTTCGCGTACGACCTGTTCAACATCTGACGAATTCAAAGTTCCCAATGCCACGGTCCGCTCCTGAGTGCTCAGTCTCCAGTTTTCATCCTTCAGCAATTAATGCGACTTACTGAAGACGAAAAGCTGAACACAGAAAACTATCCACCTACCACTTCTGTCCTGATTCCTGCGCCTTCCATGACTTTCCGCCACTCTGGCGACATTCCACTGTCCGTCACAATTTCATGCACATCACTCAGCGGACACAGCATCGATAACGCTCGCTGTCCAAATTTACTGCTATCCGCCACCAACGTCACTTTGTCAGCAGCGCGGATCATCTGTCGCTCAGTATCGACCAGCAAAGCATTACTATTGAAAAGACCTTCCGCCGTTATCCCACCAGTACTCATTACTAACCGGCTAGCGTGCATTTTCCGCAAAGCTTCTACTGCTTGCTCACCCAACGCGACCCCCGTCTTAGGGTAGACGTAACCGCCGATGAAAATCAGTTCGATTTCTGCCCGATTCATTAACAATGAAGCGATCGGAAGGGAATTCGTCAAAACCTGCAACGACTTCCCAGTCAGATATCTCGCCACTTCCAAAGTCGTTGTGCCACCATCAAGCAAAACTGTTTCGCCCGGCGAAATCAATTCCGCCGTCCGCCGGGCGATCTGCTGCTTTTCGACCGACGCCCGGCTCTTCCGAGCATCGAAGTCAGTTAGTGAATCCCCTAGAAATGCCGCCCCGCCTCGAGTCCTCTGGATTTGCCCCATCGCGTCAAGAAATTCCAAATCCCGTCGAATCGTGGATTCACTTGCGTCAATTTCTGCCACTAGCCGTTGAAGCGACACGAATCCAGATTCTTCGCAAATTTGCAGTATTTTTGAACGACGCTCATCGACAATCATCAGAATTTCGCCGTTACGATATTTTTCTGTCATGGAATATGACACTTTATGAATGCTAATTCAATCACTTCGGTCAAATTTGTGGAAGAAGGTGAAAGATTATTGTCATTGCAGTGCAAGTGGTTCATTCGGCGTTTCTTCCGCAAGTTATCTTCAGGAAGAGGGCGAGTTGTGGTGGCTGAGGGAGGATTTGACGGGATGGTCGTTGCAATTCAGAATGTCGGACGGCCTTCTCAGACCGTCCTGATCTATTTTGCTTCCCAATTTAGGAAGGCCTGAGAAAGCCGACCTTAGGAACGCGAAAAGCCCGGCATCGTGACGATGCCGGGCTTTCGAAGTTGCAAAGGACAACGAATAGCAGGTGCTACTTGTTGTTAATAGTCACGCCTGGCCAATCGTCAGTACGAAACGGAGTCATTGGCAGACCGGCACCATCATACATATTGCAGATCGGATTGTCGGCCCACGCGTATCGAACCGACGCCGGATCGGCAACCGCGTTGCTGGAGACTTCGATCCGTCCATCTTTCAGCACTATCGCATCAGCATTGACGAACTTCCTGTCTGCGCCAGCGATTGTGAATCCCATTGGGTTGTTCACATCGAACGGACGCCATCCGCCATCGACGTGATCAAACGTCAGGATGACTTTGTTGCCCTGTTTTTCCATGCTCTTATATTGAGGGCTATGGAACGGAACTGCGACGCCATATTCATTCGCCAGTGCCCAGCGAGCCAGGCGACGTCCGACGTCAACCTTGTTTTTTGGGTGAATGTCCTTGCCTTCGCCAATGTCGATAATCACAGCTTCACCTGTGTGAGGCAGTTTCGCCATCGTCATTGTTTGAGCTTCACGCAATTCTGCCCAGTCGCTATCTGCGGGCTCATTCTTTTCGGCTTTGAAATCCGCAAGTTGGACCCAATAGAATGGGAAATCGCCCTGGCCCCACTCCTGTCGCCAGTTGGAAATCATCAAAGGGAAGAGTTCGCGATACTGGTACGCTCGACCAGCATTGCTTTCGCCCTGATACCAGATTGCGCCTCGAATTGTGTAGCCGAGATGTGACTTCAGGACGCCATTGTAAATGTTGGCAGGGCGTGAGTTACCTCCCATCGCACCTTTAAGATTCTGCAACGTCTTTTTCTGCTCAGCGTTAAGATCCGTCGCAGCAGAAAGGTCAGTAAACTGTTTCTCCATCGCCGCCCAGCGCTCCATCATCGGGGCGTTCTGTGCATCAGCATTCAGTACGTCGCGGTTGATCCAGGCTTCACAGGCTGATCCGCCCCAGGCATTGTTGATCATGCCGATCGGAACGTCGATCGTGTCATGCAGCTGTCGGCCGAAGAAGTATCCAACAGCTGAAAAGCCGCTCACTGTGTCCGGCGTGCATTCCATCCAGTTGCGGTCGTGGGTGAGCACAGGTTCCTGTGTTCCGACTTGCGGAAAATTGATCATGCGAATTTTTGGATGTTTGGCAGCAAGTCGCTCAAGATCAGCATCCGTTGAACTGCCGACGTTCCATTGCATGTTGGACTGGCCAGAACAGATCCAGATTTCGCCAACGAGCACGTCTTTGATTGTGCGAGTTTCGTCGGCCTTCACTTCCAGTGTGTATGGTCCTCCCGCATCGACAGCAGGCACTGACGCATCGAACCGTCCGTCAGCGTCAGCTTTTGCAGTAACGGATTTGTCAGCAAGTGTGACAGTGACTTCCTGTCCGGGTTTTGTCCAACCCCAGACTTTGATTGGCATTTTTTGTTGTACAACCATGTGGTCGCCAAAGATGTTTGGCAATTTCAATTCTGCCCCGGCAATCGACGGGACCAGCAGCGCAATGGCTGCAAACAGGACTCGAATTTTCACTACGTTTCTCCCTTTTCTGAGATCAGGTGGGACCGGCTGGGCGATGCAGAATTCGGAGAGGAATCCGCCTGCCACTATCGCTCGCGTCACCGCGGTGCATCGTCTGCCGGCATCTCTGGACAGAGTGGTATTAGAGCTTAGTGCCGGGAAATTTGCATCTGTCGATGACTGTTTGTTTTTCAGTCAGCGATAGAGTTTGTGTTCGATCACAAATGCTTCAACCGCACGCGGCGTCAGGAAACGCACGCTGCGGCCGGATCGAACTCGATCGCGCAATTCCGATGCTGAGATATCCGTTCCGGGAATCTGCACGGTTTTGATACGTCCGGCCAGTTCAGGTCCAATCCAGGTTGCGATCCGGTCGTGATCAAGAGTTGGGAGTCCCGGACGATTGCAGGCCACAAGCATTGCCAGTTGAGTGATGCGTTCTGGTTCTCGCCAGGTCAACAGGTCTCGCAAAGAATCGGCACCAACAAGAAAATACAAATCCGCGTCAGGATGTTCGGATTTGAATTCCACAAGCGTATCAACGGTATACGAAGGGCCCTTGCGCTTGAGTTCCCGACGGTCGACGACAAATTCGGGATAACCCGAAACTGCAAGGCCCAGCATATCCGCTCGAGCGTGACCGTCGGAAATCTTATGATTTGTCTTATGCGGGGGTGTAGCCGCTGGCACGAGACGGACCTCGTCCAGCTTCAGTTGATCTCGGCATGTCTCTGCGAGCAAAAGATGCCCGTAATGCACAGGATCAAAAGTGCCGCCGTAAATTCCCAACCGCATGTTACCCTCAGGTTTCGAATGTGATGACATTGTCGCACTTTGTGTTGTACCGATCATAACATGTTTTCTGTTTCCGACGTCGGTACGGACTGCGGCAGGTACGGGATTGTAGTCATGTCTTCGCAGTGGGTCATGCAGGGAAACTGCTGAAGATTTAACATCTGCGTCGTCGATTCTATCTGCGTCGCAACCCCACCTATTTCACGACGAAAGCCTACACAGGAATGAATAGCCATGATCATCAATGCAACAGTTCAGACGAATGGCACCAAAATCTGCTTGTTGGATGCGCCGATATTTTCAACAGACTCACCGACATCATTGATATTCTGAAGATATCTCAACACACCGAAGTTCCAGCCGCACGCCGCCTGCGCCTGTTTAGCAGAAATGACGAGTCGCTGATTCAAGTTCCAGTAAGGACAAATCGCTCATAGTTGATCCAGGCGTTTTTTTTGCCGCTGCAGAATCCTGACGAGACAAGATTCAGTACAACTAAAATCAAGTTATTTCTACGCGTCAATGAGCGGTGCAATGCATTCCGGGGAATCAACGATTGGCCGATTGACGATCGTGGAAACGCGAGTTCGAATCAGGTGGCCATTTTCGAATGGCTTCAGCAGAGTTTCCAACTCCGCTTTTTCAGTCGTTGGATTCAGCCAGGATGCCCATGCTTCGATGGGAACAATTACCGGCATACGATCGTGCAATGATTGCATATCCTCATTCGCGTGGATCGTCAGAATCGTGCAGGATTGAATCACTTTTGAGTCGCCAGATAGCGTCTCATTTGCTGTCGAGGATTTAGTTTTTGGAGACCCTGATTCCCAAAGCCCGGCCATCGCGAAA
>JAYVNW010000960.1:0-1591 GCA_043758225.1 Candidatus Kuenenia sp.
CACCATCGCCCAACACACCCGCTACACCGCATTCGGAGCCATCGATTCCATCGTTGACGCCAACGGCAATCCCATCGCGACGTCCTCTGCACCTCTCCCGTCCTTCACCGGTCAAACCTACGACGCCGACGCCGGACTCATGTACTACCGAGCCCGCTGGTACGACCCACAACTCGGCAAGTTTTTGAACGATGACCCGATGGGGTTCGCTGCGGGGGATACGAATATGTCGAGGTATGTTGGGAACCAGACACCAGCGAACGTTGATGTGACTGGTTTGATTTCGCTCACCGGATCACTTGGTGGTGATATTCACCTTGGATTTATCTTTCATTTTTCTGCGTCGGCCGATATTCATCTTGCCTATAGCTGGCAGGACGGAGTCACGGCAGGGATTGGCGTAACTGGCGGTGCTGGACTGGGTCCAGGGCTACCGCTTGGTGCGAGTATCGGTTTAGGCGGAACAATAACCACGGCATCAAATGTCAGCGAACTTGATGGCGCGTCAGCCGTGCTAACACTCAATACTCCGGTCGCGGGTGTCCATGCCCTCGTATGCGACGCTAGTGACTATATTGGAATTGGAATGAACGTAGGCCCCGGGTTTGGGTTGGACCTTTCAGGAGGCGTTTCGTATTCAAGCATTCTGGAGCTATCTCCATTGTGGCTATTAACTCTGCCCGCTGGATTCATCGACGATTTCGTTTTGAACTAACCCATGGAAGACTGAAATGAACGATGCGTATGTACAGACTAAAGGCACCGAGTCGAATCCACTTCAGGACTCCCGTCCCTGGATTAGTTATAGAATTCGAGCGAGGTCGCTGCTTTTGGGATTTCCCGTTGGCGGCGCTTCACTATTCGCAGTCGGGGTGCTAATTGAATACGGAAGAGGCCATGGACTTGTTTCGCGGAACACGAGTGCAGTGGTAACGATCGGTACTGGTTGTCTCTGGGTGCTAATCATGATCGGATTATCGATAAGGGTTGCATTCTGGCTTTGTCCGAGATGTCAGAAACCTTTTTTTTTTAACGAATCATTTTTTGGGGTTTCTTACTTCGCCTCGAAGTGCCAACACTGCGGACTCCGGAAGTGGGAAAGTCCTTGCCACAATGAAACGATCGACGAATAGGGTCGACGAAAGCAGGACAGATGAGCTGCTATATGGAAGCGGTGGTTGACGTTGCCGTAGGACTCAGTGCTGGGAAACATCAGAAACATCAAAAGGGGAGCTACAAAAGGTGGCAGGAACCGAAAACGTGAAAGAGCGACAAAAGGTGGAACTAAAAACGTGAATATCAACGGACACCTACGATCTGGAAGGCAATCAAACCAGCAAAACCAACATCACCACCGGAGCCAAGACCGAATACACGTGGAACCACGCCAATCAACTTGCCCCTGTCACATTCAAAACGTCAACAAACGTCCTGACAAAATCGGTACAGTACCGGTTACGATGCCCTTGGACGCCGCATTGGCAAATCTGTTGACGAAACCGGAGACGGCACAATGGATCGCAGAGAATCCTTCATCTACGACGGAGCCGGTCTGCTCGCCGATGCCGCAGGTTCCATCCACATCGCCGGT
>JAYVNW010000961.1:0-6855 GCA_043758225.1 Candidatus Kuenenia sp.
TGCAGCAAATCTTGCAGGGCAAGTGGAAGAGGAACACGCAGGTGGAGCGATGGCTTTTGCCAGCTTCAATCTGGGTGAAGAATTCAATGCCGACAGCAAACGCTATAACAACCGCACGTTCGCTGATGTTGCGCGGGATTATGCGTCGCTTATGCACGTGCAACCGGAAGGCTTCGCCATTGATGCCACGCATCCGAACGTGATCTACGTTTCAGAAAATGCGCGTTTTACTGTCAGCGATCAGCGAGTCACGTGGCACGTCAACAGCGTGACTCACGACATTCCGCTTCGTCCGGGATATATTTACATCACGCCGTCGGGCTACAAGGTGCGCCTCGAAAAGCATCCGGCAGCGCCGTCGTGGCGACTGATTGGCACACTTTTCGAAGGCGTGTTCTGTCATAAGCCGTGCACGGTCAGTGGTGGCGGGAAAAGTGAAATCAGTAAGTCCATCGCCGACTATCTTCTCCATGGTCCGGTCTTTGTGGCCGATGCAGAAAATGATCTGGATCTGGTTCAGGAGATCTTCAATCGAGACTATTCTGATCGCTGGAATCCGAGTGGAACTGTGCAGCCCGACTATGCTCGAAAGCCCACGCGAAAGCTGCTGAATAAAACACGGTCGCTTGGCAGCGTTATTAAATTACTGACTCCTTCCGTGGATTACACTGATGCGTACAACAAGTGGTTGGAAGAAATCCCTGACCACATTTACGCCATCGTCTTTGTTATCAAACGAATGCATACTGGAGATCCGGGCGAATGGCGGAAGCATTTCTCCGTAGACATTGTGAATGGTCATCCTGGACATGAATTGAAGTATGGCGATCGCAAACTGGTCGGCACTTATCTGCGCGTCGGCCTGTTTGGTGAAAGTACATGGCGGACATACAAGCTGCGACAGGACTTTGCGCCGGCTCAGAAGGTGCAGACGGAAGACGATATCACGGCGTCAGTCGTGGTTCCTCGCCGCGCATTGCAGCATCTTGGCGATGTGATCACGGAAGAAACAAGTTACAAATTTGTTCGCAATTGCGAGTATCGTCTGTTCCAGCGACCTGACGATGCGGTGCATCGAGGTCTTGATAAACAAACGGAAGCTGATCTTGCACGGTCAGATAATTTTATCGTCAACTTCGAACCGTTGTCGCGGAAACGTGTGAATAAAATCTGTGATCGTCCGGTCGATTTAAGTCAATTCACTCAACCGATGCAGCAGCTATTGCACGACATGCAGAAAGCCGATGACAGTTACGTCGTGTGCTCCAACACGCCGCGTCTGGTGAACGGAGTGCCGAGTCGTAATCCAAGATATCTGCAGCCGCGACCGACGCTGATCGATCCGGTCAATCTTCATATTGCTGAGATGGGGATTCGCCTGTCGCGGGCAGTTCCGGCTGATAAACCAGTCCATACGCCGGTGCAGGCGATTCTGATCGGTCGCCGCAATAATCCTCCTGAACAGGCCCGAGGCATTCGAGCGTTGTCGGTTTATAATCCGATTCACTATCAGGAGTTGCCTGAACTGTTCATGGACTTTGTGAGCGCACTCACGGGAAAAAGTCCATCGACGACGGGGGCTGGCAGCGAAGGAGCACTGACAAAAGGGCCGTTCAACTGTCTGCGTCCAATCACCGACCTGAATAACGCATTGGTGAGTTACCTGTTGACCGGACTTGGAGGATTTTCAACTCCGGCAGGTCATATCGGAAGCCGTGTGCGGGTTGATCATGATATCAGTTTGCTGATTCCAGAGATTTGGTGTCGTCTGAGCCCTGAAGAACGTTCGCCGGAATTTTTGATCGGCGAGCAGTTGATGGAGAAACTGGAAGACTATGAATTCAACGGCAAGTTGATTCCAGCCAGTCGACTGGGCTGGCGAATTACAAATCGATTCATTCGTCGCTTTGCCGGGCGCGTTTTCGACAATCCAAACAAAGTTTTTGACATCGAGATTTTGAAGCCTGAAACTCAGGATCCGGCGGCATTTGCTGACGGTATTTTGTATATCGCCGAAGCGCAGCAGCGTATCGCGAAGATGTATTTTGAAGACGGCTCAATAGATATCGCATGTCCTCCCTTGAAGGCCCTGCTGCATATTATGGTTGACGGCTCGTACGAGAATAAGACGATCCGTGACCCTGAAATTCGCAATCTGTTCACGAAAGTGTCGTTGTTGGCCTCTGGATGGTACACCGATCGATTGCGATCGCGTCAGTTACATGAACAGCAGTTGTGGCAACGCCACATTCAGTCGCTCGAGACCTTTTTCAATAGTACAGATTTCAGCGACGAAAAGGTCAGCATGAATATCGTCGGACGTCTTGAGAGAGCTCGCGGACGTCTGGCTGAAGTCCTGTCTGAATCCTATATTGGCGAGTTACAGGGCACTTTGGGGACGGATCGGCTGTAGACTGTAATTGCGGAATTAGTTTTTTCTGCCTGAAAGGACTTCGCGGCTCGTCGTGCCCAGCGATAGAACCCACGTTGCTCACAGGACAACGCGAGGGCGTTGAGCGGACGTACGCTCCTGGGTTGTAGTGCAGCGGTATCAGACAGTGCTGGCGTTATCTACGGCTTGGCGATTTGGCATTGTTTCGCCAATTCAATTGATCTGAATGGTGCGTCTGGACGTTTCTGACAGTTTCGCAAACCTGCAAGTTAGTTATGATCCAACGGACTCTCACTGGAAACAGTGGTGACCGGCTGAATTCTGTGCATTCAAGTCAGAGATTTTGACTCACGTCGCTATTCAGGAATACTGATTCCGTGAAATTGTTTCGTTACATTCGAAAAGCCTTTACGAATCACTGGAACCTGCTGGGGTTGGCAGGCGGAATTGGTTTTTCTGTGCTGTCGGGTAATCCGGCGGTAGGCATTTCGCTCCTCGCTGCGGCAGAAGTCGCATGGCTTGGCTTTGTGGGGACTCACCCGAGGTTTCAGCAGTACGTGGATGTCGCTGAAAACGAAGAGCAACGCTCTCAGGATGCTGCTGCCACGGACGAACGCATGCGAAAGATGTTCGCAGCACTGCCACGCGGGTTACAGAACAGATTCACAGAACTTTTGAAGCAATGCCACGAGCTGAGGTCAATCAGTCAGGGGTATCACGCCGCAAACAGTGCAACGGAAGACGGGACTGTTTCCGAGCTGCGTTTGAATGGGCTCGACAAACTTCTGTGGCTGTATTTGAAGTTGCTGTATACCGAGTTTTCATTGAATCGTTTTTTTGAAACGACGGGTGTCGATCAGATTCAGCGTGATCTGAAACAAGTTCAGGAACGGCTTAAGCGAGAGCAGGATCGTCCGCCTGGCACTCAACGCGATCGTATCGTCGCGACATTGCAGGACAATCTGGAAACGTGCGAGCAGCGTCTGGCAAATTTCTCGCAGGCTAAAGACAGTTACGAACTGGTTCGCGCCGAACAGCAGCGTCTTGAAACCCGAATCCGCTCTTTGGCGGAAATGAGTATCAGTCAGGGAGATCCGGGGACCATCTCATCTCAAGTGGATACCGTGGCCGGCAGCGTGGCTCAGACAGAAAAGACGTTGGAAGACCTGAAATTTGTGACTGGGCTGTCATCATTTGATGAGACTGTGCCGGAAATTATTCCACGCCAAAAGGTCGCACAGTAGACGGTGCGATTCCAATGCAACGAAATGACTGATTTCACAAATTCGGCACTGTTAACCGCAGCCGATTCGCAGCTTGTTGTGATTGACGTGCAGGAACGACTGCTTCCTGTGATTCAACACTACAAGTCTATTGCTGCGACCATTCGCTTTCTGTTGGACACTGCCGCGATGATGCAGGTACCGGCCGTGGTCACTGAACAGTATCCGAAAGGACTGGGACTAACCGTTGAGCCGCTTCGGAATCATCCAGCGACAGTTGCCACGATTGAAAAACTCCGCTTTAGTGCAGCAGATGAATTGCTGAACAACGGCGTGACAGCAAATCAGTTTGTGCTTGCGGGAATCGAATCGCACATTTGTGTGCAGCAGACGGCCCTGGAACTACGGCGTCGTGGGATTCAGGTTGTCGTTGCCGCTGATTGCATCGGCAGCCGTCATGCGGAAGATTCGCGGCGAGCAATCGACCGTATGGACCGTGCCGGAATTGTGATTTCAACAGCCGAAGCCATTGCATTCGAATGGTGCGAACGGGCAGGGACCGAACGATTCAAAACGCTGAGTCGACTTGTTCGCGATCGAGACGCCGCCAATGTCAGCGACGCAAGCAGCGTTTCAGGCTGATACCACGGGTTGAGTCCTGCTGGCCGACAGCATCCCTGGATTCGTGAAGCTTCTTTTTGGCCGGATTGTCTGCCTGGCTATTGCTTGCGTAAGACTTATCCTTGTTAAACTTCGAGACATGGCCTCTGTTGTCCCCCTCGTGACGTTTGGAATATTTTTGGAATCGATTAAGCTCCGCAACAGTATCGAATTTGTCAACACTCAAATGTTACGTGATCGCGCTCATGATGCTGAAGTGAAGTCACGCATTGCAGAGTGGAACTACTTTTCAAACAAGATTTGACAGATCGCAACCGTTGTTCAAATCAATGCTCGGCGAAACAAGGATGAATATATGCGTCATACCGTCTGCTTGATTCTTGGCGGTGGCAAGGGGACTCGACTTTTGCCACTGACGGAATATCGATCAAAGCCTGCTGTTCCGCTTGGCGGAAAGTATCGTCTGATCGACGTGCCGATTTCCAACTGCATCAACAGTGACATCAGCCGTATGTATGTGCTGACGCAGTTCAATTCGGTAAGTCTGCATCGGCACATTCGTCAGACCTATAATTTTGACTTGTTCCACAACGGCTTTGTGGAAATCCTTGCAGCTCAACAGACGCTCGAAGGAGCAGACTGGTATCAGGGTACGGCTGACGCTGTTCGCAAGCAGGTGCGATTCCTGAAAGAATACGGTATTAAGCACGTGCTGATTCTGTCTGGCGATCAGCTCTACCGAATGAATTTCAATGAAATGCTGGCGACGCATATCAATGCAAATGCAGATGTGACAATTTCTACAGTTCCGGTTCATGCGGATGCCGCTCGAAGTTTTGGCATTATGCAGTTGAACGAAACGGGGAGGGTTGTGGACTTTGTCGAGAAACCAAAGGATGACGCATCGCTCGCCAAGGTTCGTACTCCTGCCGAATGGATTGATAGCAAAGGAATTGAGGCGAACGGTCGTGAATATCTCGCAAGTATGGGTATCTATTTGTGGAACCGCGATCTGCTTGTGGACCTGCTGGAATCAACGGATCACGACGATTTTGGACACCATATTTTCCCTATGGCCATTAAACATCACCACGTTCAGACACATCTGTTCGACGGGTACTGGGAAGACATCGGTACGATCAAAGCGTTCTACGATTGCAATCTGGCTTTAACGGATACAAATCCGCCGTTCTTGTTTGCAGATCGTCGCGCTCCGATCTTTACGCGTCCGCGTTTTCTGCCGTCAACGCGAATGGCATCATGTACAGTGCGGGACAGCTTGATTGCGGATGGCTGTTTCATAGGCACGGGTACGATTATTGAGAGATCTGTGGTCGGTATGAGGACTCATGTCGGGAAGAATGTGACCGTCAAAAACACCGTTATGATGGGAGCCGATTTCTATCCGACGACGGACGATCATCTCTATGCTATCGGAGATTCTGCCGGCACGTGGGGCATCGGCGACGGAGCCTACATCGAAGGCGCGTTACTGGACAAGAATGTCTGCATCGGCCGGAATGCGAGAATAGTCGCAAGCGAAGCGCCGTCTTCAGATTGCGATTTTGGCGAAGTGCTTGTGCGTGATGGAATTCCCTGTGTTCGAAAGAATGCGAGAATTCCGGACGGCTGGCGATTCCCAGCCACTTAGGAACGGGAATTTAATTAAACAATAATAGTGGCCTTTCGCGGAGCGAAAGGCGACTATTGAACACTTGTTGATCGAGCGATCCTTACTGCGGTCTTTTGCGTTTGTACTCTTGTTCCTTGGTTCGCCTCTTCACAAACCTGTTGGAACGGCATGTGACTGTCCATTGGATTTTTCCGTGCGTTGGTGCAGTTTGCGAATCAATTTCGCGACCAGTGCCGTCCAGCCTGTCTGATGCGTCGCCCCCAGACCCGCGCCAGACTCGCCATGAAAGTACTCGTGGAACAAGATCAAATCCTTCCAATACGGATCGCTTTGATATCGAGTGTCTTGGCCGTGGCACGGACGATTGCCGTCATCATCAGGCAAAAACAGACTGATTTGTCGCCGCATCAATTCTTCGGCAACCTGCCCCAGAGTCATCAGAACTCCTGAGCCGGTGGGACATTCAACTTTGAAGTCTTCACCGTAGAATTCGTCGTACCGTTCCAAAGCCTCGATCAGCAGGTAGTTCAGCGGAAACCAGACCGGTCCACGCCAATTGCTGTTACCGCCGAACATAGATGAATCTGAATCACCGGGAACATAGTTCACGCGATGTTCATGTCCGTCAACATGAAACACAAAGGGTTGAGATTCATGAATTTGTGACATCGAGCGAATACCATGCGGCGACAGGAATTCTTCTTCATCCAGCAGGTATTTCAGGATCCGCTCCATTCGTTCACGAGTTGGTATCGCCAGCAGTCGAAGCCCGCGCGCGGGACGTGTTTCATCTGCTGCGGCTGATCGCTGCATGAATGTAATATTTTCGAGTCGTTCACTGCGATGTTCCATGAACCATTCCATCCGACGACGGAATCCCGGAAGTTTGTCGAGTACCACGTCGCTTAGTATGATCGCTGTGAACAGCGGAATGATGCCAACCATGGACCGCACACGCATTGGAATATGTTGGCCGTTGTTGTAAA